>JBEOKH010000104.1:0-11804 GCA_040275625.1 Thauera sp.
GCGCGACGTCGCCGCGCTAGGCCAGGTGTTCACCCCCGAGCCGGTGGTGCGCGCGATGCTCGCCCTGCGCCGCAACCATGGCCGCGTGCTCGAGCCCTCGTGCGGCGACGGCGCCTTCCTGCGCCATCTGCCCGGCGCGGTCGGCCTCGAACTCGACCCCGACCATTGTCCGCCCGGTGCGCAGGCGATCGACTTCTTCGCCTATCCCGCGCGCGAGCAGTTCGACACCCTCATCGGCAACCCGCCCTATGTGCGCTTCCAGGACATCCCGCCCTCGACCCAGTCCTTGATCGCGCGCGGCCAATACGGTGACTGCCTGGACAAGCGCGCCAACCTCTACCTGTTCTTCATGGAGAAGTGCCTGCGCCACCTCAAGCCGGGCGGCGAGCTGATCTTCATCACGCCGCGCGACTTTCTCAAGGCGACCTCGGCGGTCAAGTTGAACCGCCTGTTGTTCGAGGCGGGCTCGATCACCGACGCGATCGAACTCGGCGATGCGCGCGTGTTCGCGGAAGCAGTGCCGAACTGCCTGATCTGGCGCTTCGAAAAAGGCTGCACCGACCGCAGCCTGCGCTACTGCGAGATCGGCGTCGGCGACGACCTCGCGGCCGCGCTCGCGGCGCCCGCCTGGAAGACGCGCCACTTCATCGAATGCGCCGGCCACCTGATGTTCGCGCGCGGCGACTACCCGCTGCGGCTGGCAGACCTGGCCTTCGTCAAGGTGGGCGCGGTGTCGGGCGCGGACGAGTTGTACGCCGACCTGCTGCAGGGCAACCGCGACTTCGTGTGTTCATCCACCGTCAGCACCGGGCAGACCCGGCGCATGATCTGGACTGAGCCGGGCGAACGGCCGCCGCCCGCGCTGCTGCCGCACAAGGCGCGCCTGCTGCAGCGCAAGGTCACGCGCTTCGACGAGTCGAACTGGTGGATGTGGGGGCGGATGCATCACCGCAGCACGCAGCCGCGCGTGTATGTGAATGGCAAGACGCGGGTGGCCAGGCCGTTCTTCGTGCATCCCTGCAGGGACTATGACGGCGCGGTGATGGCGGTGTTTCCGCTGCGGGGCGATGTGGACGTCGAAGCCTTCCGCGATGCCTTGAATGCGGTGGACTGGGCCGACCTGGGCTTCGTCTGCGATGGTCGCTTCCTGTTCACCCAGCGCAGCCTGGAAAACGCGCCGCTGCCGGCGGCGTTCGCCGCTTTCATGCCCTGAGGCGCTTGCGCGCGCGGGGAGGCACGACTTGCGGCGGCTGCGGCGGACGCTGCCGTTGCGCCCTCGCCGGCAGCCTTCGCATCCCGTACCGCCGATTCGCGGCGTCGGCCGCGCCTGCAACAACTGGCGCACCCGCCGCCGCAGCGCGGCTGGCTGCGCCCCCTACTTGTGCGGATGCAGCTTGGCGTAGGCGTCGAGCAGGCGCTGGTGCAGGTCGCAGCCCTCCAGGTCCAGCCCGGGTGACGGCTGGCCGAAGAAGCGCAGTTCGCCGGCGAGCAGGGCCTCGGCCCGGGTCAGGGTGTCTTCGCCGAACATGGCCTTCAGCGCCGGCAGGAAGCCCGTCAGGTCGCGCGTCTCGCCGTCCTTGTCGGTGTCCTCCTCGAGCTTCACCATCGCCTCGATGCAGCGATACACGCGGCGGCGGCCGGCGTCGAGCTGCCCGCAATGGCGCACCCATTCGCAGCCCTCGGTGATCGCATCGACGTCGCCGACCGCGAGGCCGAGCAGGGCCTTGAGTTCGCCGACGCGCAGCTCGGACCAGAACGGATCGCTGCCCGGCGCCAGCCCGATCAGCGCCGCCACCGGGCGTTCGTCGGTGAGGCGGCTCTCGATCAGGGTGTCGAGCAGGTCGGCGCATTCGTCGTCGTCGAGCTCGGCGAGGTTCAGCACCGCCTCGCGGATCGTGTTGCCGACGCTGTCGTTGTCGAACTCCAGCGCGTCGATCGGGTAAATCTCGGACACGCCCGGCACCAGCACGCGGCAGGCATGGACGCCGAGCGGGGCGAACTCGGCGACATGGACGTCGTGGCCTTCTGCGTGCAGCGCCTCGATCAGCCAGGCGTGGTCGCCGGCGGTGGTGCCGTCGCCGAAGTTCCAGTCGTGGAAGGCGAAGTCCGGCTGGTCGCCGAGGAAGTTCCAGTGGAGGATGCCGCTCGAGTCGACGAAGTGCATCTCGAGATTGGGCGCGCTGGCGATCTCGTCGAGGTCGAAGCCGGGCTCGTGGAAGCCTGCGAGCGCCTCGAGCGCGCGGCCCTGCAGCAGCCCGGTCAACGCGCGCTCGAGCGCGATCGCGAAGCGCGGATGGGCGCCGAAGCGGGCGAAGCAGCCCTGGTCTGCCGGGTGCAGCAGCGTCACGTTCATGACCGGGTACATGCCACCGAGCGAGGCGTCCTTGACCAGGATGCCGAAGCCGGCCGCACGCAGCGCGGCGATGCCGGCGGCGATGCGCGGGTAGCGGACGATGACCTCGTCGGGCACGTCGGGCAGGCACAGGCCCTCGGCGATTACGCGGAACCTGACGTGGCGCTCGAGGATTTCGGAGAGCGCCTGGGCCTGGGCCTCGTGCGGCGTGTTGCCGGCCGACATGCCGTTGCTCACATACAGGGTGGCGATGACCTTGACCGGGAAGTACACCGTGGCGCCGTCGCGCTGGCGCACGTAGGGGATGGCGCAGATGCCGCGTTCGGCGTTGCCCGAGTTGAAGTCGATCAGGCGTTCGGCGGGGATGCTGTCATTGGGGTTGTAGAAGGCCTGCAGCGTGGGGGTGAGCAACCCGGTCGGCCAGGCGCCGTTGCGGCCGGGCTGGAACCAGCGCTCGTTGGGGTAATGCACGAAGCCGCGCCCGCCACCGTCCTCGGCGAAGCGGCGACCGAGGTAGTAGCGGTTCCAGAAGGCGTTGCACGACGCGCGCTCGAAGAATTCGCCGAGCGCGCTCGCACGCGCGGCCAGCATCGAACCCCCCTTGCCGTTGGTGAACATCAGCGGGCAGTCGCGCTCGCGCAGATGCACCGACCACACGCCCTCGACCGGGTTGAGCCAGGCGTGCTCCTCGACGTGGTAGCCGGCGGAGGCGAGATGGTCCTGCAGGCGGACGATGGTGGCCTCGAGCGAGGCGTCCTTGCCCGGGATGAAGTGTTCTGGATGCATGGGCGGTCCTGTGCCGGCGGGCGTTGAAGGGGCTGATGTGTGTGTGGGGGGGAGGGCGGTCAGTCGTCCCGCGGCTCGACCGGCCGCTTGTGGGCGACGCCCTTGTGGCATTCGATGCACGGGGTGTCGTCCTGCATGGCCTGCTCCATCTTCTCGCCGCCGCGCTGTGTCTGCTGGTGAAAAGCCATCGCCTCGTAGCCGTGACAGTTGCGGCATTCGCGCGAGTTGTTTGCGGCCATCTCCGCCCACACGCGCTGCGCCATCACCAGGCGGTGCGCCTCGAACTTCTCCGGCGTGTCGATCGTGCCCAGCATGGCGTGCCAGACCTCGACCGCGGCCTTGAGCTTGCGGACGAGCTTGCGGTCCCATTCCCGCGGAACGTGGCAGTCCGGGCAGCCGGCGCGCACCCCCGAGGGGTTCTTGTAGTGCATGCTCTGCTTGTATTCCTGATGCACGAGCTGATCCATCTCGTGGCAGGACACACAGAACGCCGTGGTGTTGGTGTAGTCCATCGCCGCATTGAATGCGCCCCAGGCCAGCAGCCCGACGACGACGCCCAGCGCGATCAGCCCCCCGGCGGCGCGCTTCGTGTTGGGGCGGCGCAGCCAGCCCCAGATTCGCCTGAACATGATCCCTTGCTCCCGCTGACCGGCCCGCGTGCAGCAGGCCGGAAACAAGGCGGGCACCCGAGGTGCCCGCCGCAGTGCCTTGCGCGTGCGGCGCGCTTACTCCTTCGGAAGGCTCGGCAGGTAGCTGACGATATCGGCCGCAATCTGGTGATCGAGCGCGCGCAGCGCCGGCATGCCTTCGCCGGGTTGGCCGTTCAGGACCTTGTGCAGCATCTCGAAGTGGTTGTCGGCCACCGACCCCAGCGCCGGACCATCCTTGACCTTCTTGCCGTCGGTGCCGTGGCAGCCGGCGCACAAGGTGTTGAAATAGGCCTCGCCCTTGGCCGGGTCGCCCTTGGCCTTCTTCGTCTGCGGGTCGATCAGCTTGCTCAGGTCGGGCTGACCCTGGCTGATGAACAGCGCCAGATCATTGACGTCGCGATCGGACAGGTGCTTGTCGGTGTAGGCGTGGGTGGCGTTGCGGATGATCGCCGCGATGTCGGCCGGCGCCTTGCCGGCGTAGGCCGCAACGCCCTTGATGCCGCTGAAGTGGCTGCCGCTCGCATAGGCGCCGTCCTTGCCCAGGTAGTCCCAGCCATGGCATTCCTTGCAGCGCCAGGAGTTTTCCTTGTCGTACTTGCCCGCCTTGTTGGCGTAGGCGGGGTGGTTGTCGGTGGGCTTGCTCGCCTTGTTTTCACCGTAGAACTTGTCGTAGAGCCGACCGCCGCGAGCGGTCGCGGACGCGGTCTCTGCGGCAAGCGCGGGCGTGGCGGCGGCAAGCGCGAGCAGCCCCGCTGCGAGCGTGGTCGCGAGGGTGCTTGCAAGGGCGCGCTGCGGCTGGAATGTGAAAAGGCTGGCCATGGTGTTCTCCCCCATTTTAGTTGTGGTTCCGGCACGGTCATTTGGCCATGAAAGGCCTGTTTGCAGCAGGGTCATCGGTCGCGTCGCGATTGGGGACAAGGACGCAAGGCCGTTCAGACCTTGGTCTGACTTGACGTCGGACGGGCGGTGCTACCATCTCGGCGTGGATTCGGGAACAGAGGCAAGATGAGCACCGAAGCGATCGCACATGCCATGAGTCCGAGGGCGCGCCGGCCCTTCGAGCCGCTGAGCTTTTCGCGCCAGTTCCTGCTGACCAGCGCGGCCCTGCTCATCGTGGCGATGCTGGTCATCGGCGCCTGGCTCGGGCGCCAGATCGAGCTCAGCGCGGTCAATCGAACCGCGGCGATGGCCGCGGTCTATACCGAAAGCATCCTCGCGACCCAGCTCGGCCCGGCCCTGCAGGACGGGTCGCTGCACGATCCGCGCGCGCAAACCCACGCCCGCCTGGATCGGCTGTTCGTCGATAGTCCGCTGCAGCGCAAGGTCGTGCGCTTCAAGCTGTGGGATCGCAATGGCACGATCCTGTACAGCAGCGACCCTGCGCAACGGGGTCGGCGGTTTCCGGTCGAAGGCGCGCTCGCGGCCGCCCTGGGGGGCGAGCTGCAGGCCCGGCTGAGCCGGCTCGAGCAGCCCGACAACCTCGCCGAGCGCGCACGCTGGCCGCAACTGCTCGAGGTCTATGTGCCGCTGAAGCTGGAGGGCAGCGCCGAGGTGGAACTGGTGGCGGAGTTCTACCATGCGACCGACAATCTGCTGCGCCATATCGAGCAGGCCCGCCAACGCAGTTGGGCGCTGCTGGCCTGTGCCACGCTGGCGGTCTATCTGCTGCTGAGCGGTCTCGTGCGGCGTGCCAACGACACCATCGTCGAGCAGCGCCGCGACCTCCAGCGGCAGCTCGAACAGTTGCGCACTGCGCTGCAGGAGAACGAGCGCGTCCGGGCGCAGCTGCGCGCGGCGGGCGCGCGCACGACGGCGCTCAACGAGGCCTTCCTGCATCGGATCGCCGCCGACCTGCACGACGGGCCCGCGCAGCAGATCGCCTTCGCGCTGATGCGTTTCGATGAGGCGCCGATCCGGCACGGCGACCCCGTGCGCTCCGATGGCATCGCCGATCCGCACCGGGGCAGGGTGCAGTCGGCCCTGCACGCTGCGCTGGTTGAATTGCGCGCCATTGCCGCCGGACTCGGCCTGCCCGGGGTGGAGGCGCTGTCGCTGACGGACACGATCCGGCGCGCGGTGCGTGACGTTGAACGCCAGACGGGGGCGACGGCCGGGAGCGACATCGCCGGCGCGAACACCGTCGCTGAGCTTGAGATCGCCGCTGATCTCGCCGGGCTCGACATCGGGCGCGACCCGGCCGGCCTTGCGCTCAAGATCACCGCCTACCGCTTCATCCAGGAGTCGCTCAACAACAGCGTGCGCCATGCACCGGGGGGCATGCGCAGCCTCACCGTGCGTCGTCATGGTGACGAGCTGGCGCTCGTGGTCACCGACGCCGGGCCCGGCTTCGACCCTGACCGCATCGCCGGGAGCGGCCGCCTTGGCCTGGCGTTGCTGCGCGAGCGGGTGCACCTGCTCGGCGGCGTCTTCGAACTCGACAGCGCCCCCGATCGCGGCACGACGGTCAGGGCGCGCCTACCCATCAAGCACGGGAGTTCGACTCATGCACCGACCGATCCACATCCTGCTCGTCGATGACCATCCCCTGTTTCGCGAAGGGGTCGCGCACTCGCTTGCGGCGACGGACGATTTCGTCGTGGTCGGCGAGGCAGGCAGCGGCGAGGAGGCCTTGAGCCTGGCGGCGGCGCTGCAGCCCGACATGGTGTTGCTCGATGTGAGCATGCCGGGGATGGGCGGCATCGCGGCGGCCGGGAGGCTCTCGGCCGGCCTTCCCGGGGTGCGCATCATGATGCTGACGGTGGCCGAGGACCCGGAGTGCCTGCTCGCCGCGCTCAAGAACGGCGCCCACGGCTATGTGCTGAAGGGCGTGGCCGCCGCCGAGCTGCGCAGGATTGCCGCCAGCGTGGCCGACGGCGAGGCCTACGTCACGCCGGCGCTGGCCGCGGAGCTGCTGGTCGAGTTCGCGCGGACGCGGCCACAGGATGCCTTGTCGAGCCTGAGCCCGCGCGAGTCCGGGGTGCTCGAGTTGCTCAGTCGCGGGCTCACCAACCGCGAGATCGGCGAGCACCTTCATCTCGCCGAGAAGACGGTCAAGCACCACATGACCAGCATCCTGCAGAAGCTGCACGTGCGCTCGCGCACCGAGGCGGTCGCGCTCGCGCTGCGCAACAAGGGCTTTGGCGGATGAGGCGCGAGCGCACTCGAGGCGGGAGGCTTCGCTCACTGCCTTCCGCGATGCCTCAGCCCAGGCGCGCGAGCACCTCCGGGGCGGCGATCGCCATCACCGCGTTGCCGCTGCCCGAGGACTGGGTGTATTCCCCATACTGGCGACCCGCCAGCACGGTGCTGTCGGCGGTCATCGCGCGCAAGGCGCCGAGCAGGGTCGCGAGCGGGCGGCCGCCCATCTCGGCACCCACGAAGCGGGCGTAGTCGGGAAAATCCGCGACCGCCTCGTCGATGCGGCCTGCCTTCAGACGCTCCATGAAGCGCGCGTCGGCTTCCATGCGCTCCGGCAGCGGCCAGTTGCTGCGCCCGCGTACCAGCACGTGGCTGAGCGCCGTGCTGGCGACGAGCACCGCGCGGCGACCGAGGCGCCGCGCGGTGTCGTGCACCACGGCGCCTGCGCGCAGGCATTCGTCGATGTTCGACATCAGCACCGAGGGCAGCATCACGACCGGAACCTCGCCCTGCGGGTCGAGGTGGTGGAGCGGCACGTAGGTGCCGTAGTCCCAGCTGAAGTGTTCGGAGTCGTTGCGCACCGCAGGCACTCCGGCGGCACCGAGCGCGTCCACCAGTGCGCCTGCGAAGGCGGGGTCGCCGGCGTAGTTGTAGGGGCTGCCCGGCAGCAGTTGCGGCGCCTCGTCGGCCACGCAGTGGCCGCTGTGGCGCGGCTGGCAGCTCACCGGCCAATCGAAGGTGGCGACCCAGTGGCTGGAGACGATCACCCACAGATCCGGCTCGAGGGCGCGCAGGGCAGCGCCGAGCACATGTTCGGCATCCACCAGGTTGCGCTGGTAATCGGGCGTGTTGGAGGCCAGGCCCAGGGTCGGGACGTGGGCGGCGATGGCCGCGGCGATGAGTCCGCTCATGGTCGTTGCCCCGTTCAGGCGGCGCGTCCGCCGGCTTCCTCGTCGGCTTCGCGCTTGGCGATGTTGGCGAGGATCTCCGCGCCGCGGTTGGCAGCCGACAGGCCGCGAAACAGGAACGCCAGGCTCACCACCGCCTGCATCTCCTCCCAGGTGGCGCCGGCGCGCCGGGCAGCGATGCCGTGAAGGGGCGCGGCGTCGTTGAGGTCCATCAGCAGCATGCCGAAGAGCATGAGCTGCGCGGTCTTGACGTCGAAGCATTTCGGATACATCGCATGCGCGCGCAAGTTTTCCTGCATCTCGAGCAGGGTCGGGTCGAGTGCGCCGGTGACGTTGATGCGCGCCTCGATGCGCGGCGGCACGAACCCGATCAGGTCCTTGTAGATCGCGAAGCGCTGCTCGGCGGTCTGGTCCTGTTCGGCATAGGTGCCGATGCGTTCGCGGACGATGTCGACATTGACTCGGGGTGGCAGCATGAGAGGTCTCCTCGGAGAGTGGTGCGCGGCGGGTGGCGCCGGGCAGTGGCGGGTGAAGGGGCGGCGGGAAGGCTGCGGAGGATTGATGCGAGCGCTTACTGGAGCGCGCCCTCGAAGGGCAGGCCGACGTAGTTTTCGGCGAGCGAGGTCGCCGCCGCCCGCGAGCTGACCAGATAATCGAGCTGAGCGCGGCGGAAGCGGCGGGTGATCGAGTCCTCGCCCTCGAAGTCGTGCAGCAGCGTGGTCATGAACCAGGAGAACTGCTCGCCGCGCCATACGCGCCTGAGCGCGCGGGTGCTGTAGGAGGCGAGCGCCTCCTCCGCGCCATTGCGGTAGAAGTCGTCGATCGCGCCACTCAGCAGCACGACATCGCCTGCGGCCAGGTTGAGGCCCTTGGCGCCGGTGGGCGGCACGATGTGGGCGGCGTCGCCGGCGAGGAACAGGCGCCCGTGCTGCATGGTCTCGCAGACGAAGCTGCGCATTGCGATGATGCCCTTCTGGAAGATGCGCCCCTCCTTGAGCCGCCAGCCATCGCTGCCTTCGGTGCGGGCGTGGAATTCGGCCCAGATGCGCTCGTCCGGCCAGTTGTTGACGCTGTCCTTGGGGTCGCACTGGAAGTACATGCGCTGCACGGTCGGCGTGCGCGTGCTGACGAGGACGAAGCCACGCTCGCTCTGCGCGTAGATCAGCTCGTCGCTCGACGGGGGCGCCTCGCACAGGATGCCGAACCAGCCGCAGGGGTAGTTCTTCAGGTGCTCAACGCGCTGCGCCGCCGGAATGGCCTGGCGCGACGGCCCGTGGAACCCGTCGCAGCCAGCGATGAAGTCGCATTCGATGGTGTGCGCCTCGCCGCCGAGGGTGTAGCCGATCGACGGCCGGGGGCCGTCGATGTCGCGCAGTTCGACGTCGCCGACGCCGAACGCGATGGGGGTGCCGTTGGCGAGCACGGCGGCGACCAGGTCCTTGATGACTTCATGTTGCGGATAGACCATGATCGACTTGCCGCCGGTCAGTTCGTGCAGATCGATGCGATGGCGCCTGCCGCCGAAGGCGAGCTCGATGCCGTGGTGCTCGAAGCCGGCCTGACGCATGCGTGCGCCCACGCCGACCTGCTCGAGCAGCTGCATGGTCGGGTATTCGAGCACGCCGGCCTTGATCGTGCCTTCGATCGCTTCGCGGCTTTGGGCCTCGATGATGATCGACTCGATGCCGCGGCGGTGAAGCATGTGTGCGAGCAGCAGGCCTGCGGGGCCTGCACCGATGATGCCTACCTGGGTCTTGTGCGCCATTCTTTTGTCTCCTCGGGAACGAGACCCTTTCGTGGGTGCCGTGTGTTTCCCGGTTTGCCCGGGATTGTGAGGTATAGGTTAGGGCGTGGCGCAAGGCCAGTGAATGGATTAAATAACGAGATTTATGGTGATTTACGAAAGTATGCACCCCCGGGGTGACGGCGAACCGGCACACGCGGCTTGCCACACGTGGGTGTGACCCGGGGCAGGGGCGCCATGGAAGCGTCACGCATTCCGACCTACAAGCTGTTCGGGGAGACGGAGATATGGCCGACCCCCGAGCCCGTGCACCACGAGACCATTGCCGCGCGCAGTTCCCTGTACGCGTGGGAGATCCGTCCGCACAGTCACGACAACCTTTACCAGATCCTGTTTCTGGAAAGCGGCCGTGCGGACATGACCCTGGAGACGCAGCGCGACGCCCTGCCCGTTCCCTGCATCGTGGCGATGCCGCCGCGCCACATCCACGGCTTCGAGTTCTCCCCGGATGTGATCGGCCACATCGTCACGCTGCCGCAGTTTCTGGTGCGCGAGCTGCTCGCGCTGTCACCGGATCTGGTGCTCGAGCTGGACCATGCGCGTGTCCACGCGCTCGATGGGGATGCCGCGGCGGCCCTGTACCTGCGACAGTCGTTCGGCAGGTTTTGTGTCGAGTACGGCTCCAGCCGCGAGGGGCGTGTCAGTGTGTTGATGGCAATCCTGACCGAGGTGCTGGTGTGGCTCGCACGCGCCGGAGGCAGCGCGCCGGCGCCCGGAGGGCGCGAACGGTTTGACCGGCGCCTGGACCGCTTCCACGAACTGATCGACAGCCATTTCCGCGAGCGCCGCCCGGTGAGCTTTTATGCCGCCCGGCTCGGGGTGTCGACCGCCCAGCTCAACAGCACCTGCCGGCGGCGCGCCGGGCGCAGCGCCCAGCAGTTGATCCATGACCGCCTGCTGCTCGAGGCTCGCCGTCTGCTCGCCTACTCCGATCTGGATGTGGCCGCGATCAGCTATGCGCTGGGCTTCCGGGATCCGTCCTACTTTTCCCGTTTCTTCACGCGAGCGCTGGGGCGTTCGCCCTCGGAGTTCCGTCAGCGGCATGGGCGCTTATCCTGAGCTGGCCGGCTAAGGTTTTGTTAAGCTTTCAGCAAGTATATGTTGGAAAAGATTTTTTTATGCGCGCGTAAGCGGAATGTAAGTCTGCGATCCTAAGGTGCGCGCAACCGGACAGGCGTTCGGTCCTTTCATCGACGAAGGAGGGAGATATGCAAAACGATATGGCAGCAAAAATTGCAGCCAACCCCAAGTACCAAAAACTGGTAAGCACGCGTTCCAGCTTCGGCTGGATCCTGACCATGATCATGATGTTCGTGTACTACGGCTACATCGCGCTCATCGCGTTCAACAAGGAAGTGCTCTCCGCCCGCCTGGGCGAGGGCGTGATGACGGTCGGCATCCCGGTCGGCTTCGGAGTCATCGTGTTCACCATCCTGATCACCGGCTTCTACGTGCGGCGCGCGAACTCCGAGTTTGACCAGCTCACCCGTGAAATCGTCGAGGAGGCGGGCAAATGATCGGTACCAACGCGAAACTCGCGGGCGGCCTCGCGCTCGCCCTGCTGTCCTCGGTGGCGCTCGCCGCGGGCGGCGACCTCGGCCAGGCCGAGAAGCAGGCCACCAACTGGACGGCGATCATGATGTTCGCCGTGTTCGTCCTCGGCACGCTGTACATCACCAAGTGGGCGGCGGCCAAGACCAAGTCGGCGGCCGACTTCTACACCGGCGGTGGCGGCATCACCGGCTTCCAGAACGGCCTGGCAATCGCCGGCGACTACATGTCGGCGGCGTCCTTCCTCGGTATCTCCGCAGCGGTGATGGCGAGCGGCTATGACGGCCTGATCTACTCGATCGGCTTCCTGGTCGGCTGGCCGGTGATCACCTTCCTGATGGCCGAACGCCTGCGCAACCTCGGCAAGTTCACCTTCGCCGACGTCGCGGCCTACCGCTTCCAGCAGACCCCGATCCGCGCCTTCGCGGCCTCGGGCACCCTGGTCGTGGTGGCGTTCTACCTGATCGCGCAGATGGTCGGCGCCGGTCAGCTCATCAAGCTGCTGTTCGGCCTCGAGTACTGGATGGCGGTGGTCATCGTCGGCGCGCTGATGATGATCTACGTGCTGTTCGGCGGCATGACCGCGACCACCTGGGTGCAGATCATCAAGGCCT
>JBEOKH010000105.1:0-5821 GCA_040275625.1 Thauera sp.
CACGGCGAACTCACCGAGCGCCCAGGCCAGCGCCGTCGCGTCAGCCGCGCGCAGCCGGTCCCAGGCATCGCTGATGGCGGCGAATGCAGCGTTGGCCTCGTCGACCGCCCCCTGTGCCGCCCGTTGCGACAACGCTGCGACGCGCGCGGCCAGCGCTGGTTCGGTTGCTTGCGCGGCGACCGCGTCGGCTGCGGTCCCGTCGCCGATCCTGCGCAGCTGCTCGACCAGGGCGGTGCGAGCTGCCTCGTCTTCGAGCAGGTCGGCAAGGCGTTGATGTCCACCTGCTGCGCTCGTGGATTCAGGGGCGGCGTGTGCGGACGGGACGGTCAGGGGGAGCAAGCCTGCCAGTGCGAAGGTGAGTGCGAGCGTTGACACGTACGCGAGACAGGCCGTGAGCGTGTGCTTCAAGGCGGGCTCCTGTTTTCGGGAGGGTGGGGGATTCGGCGCTCGAGGGCGCGCTGCGCCCGCCTGATCCTCGCCTCGGCTGACGAGCGCTGCGCGTGGGCGGCGGGAGACAGGCGAAGCCGCCAGCGCACGTGACGCGTGATAGGACGAACGGTTTTATATTTGCCGCAATATATCACGTCAAAAAACCCCCCAGAGATCGACTGCAACCGATCGCACGACGCGCAGATCGCGAGAAACGCCCGCCACGCGCCGCGCCGGGCGATCGTTCAAGCGCCGATGGGATGCACAGCCTTATTCTGTGCGGTGCGGCTCGGCGAGATACTCCCGGGTGCGCATCTCGATCAGGCGGCTGACCGTGCGCACAAATTCGTGTGCGTTGTGCCCTTCGGTGAACAGGTCGTGGGCTTCGACCGCGGCGCTCATGATCAGCTTGACGCGATGGTCGTAGAGCACATCAATGAGCCAGGTGAAACGACGCGCCTCGGAGGCATTGGTGACCAGCATCTTCGGCACGGCGGACAGCACCACGGTGTGGTGCTCGCGCGCGATCTCGAGGTAATCGTTCTGTGAGCGCGGCCCGCCGCACAGGCTGGCAAAGTCGAACCAGATCACGCCTGGGGCCTGCCTCACCACCGCAATGTTGCGGCCGAGGATCTCGATGTAGCCGCCCCGCCCTTCACTCGCCGCGAGACGGCGGAAGTCCTCGGCCATCTTGCGTTCGGCGGCCTCTTCGTGCGGCACGAGGTAGATCTCCATCTTCTCGAGCGAACGCAGGCGGTAGTCGGTACCGTGGTCGACCTCGACGACGTCGAAACGCTGCTTGATCTTCTCGATGGTGGGCAGGAAGTTGATCCGCATCAGGCCGTTGGGATAGAGGCCGTCCGGGGGATAGTTGGAGGTCATCACGAACACCACGCCCCGATCGAACAACGCGTCGAGCAGCCGGCCGAGGATCATCGCATCAGCGATGTCCGAGACGTGGAACTCGTCGAAGCACAGCAGGCGGGTTTGCCCAGCGATGCGGTCGGCCACCTTCTGCAGCGGATCGGGCGCGTTGTTGAATTTGCGCAGGTCGTTCTGGACTTCCTGCATGAAGGCGTGGAAGTGCACCCGGCGCTTGCGCCGATACGGCACCGAATCGTAGAAGCAGTCCATCAGGAAGCTCTTGCCACGCCCGACCCCGCCCCAGAAATAAACGCTGCGCGGCATCCTGGGCTTGTTCAGGAACTGCTTGAGCTTGCTCCCCTGGCGCGCAGCCTTGAAGCCCAGGAGTTCGGTGTACAAACCCTGCAGACGCTGCGCTGCAGCGCGCTGGGCGGGATCGGACTGGAAGCCACGTGTCTTCAACTGGGCTTCGTAGGCGTCGATCATCCCGTGCTGGGGAACCTTGAGGATGCGATGGGGCATGGCGAATCGGCCAGGAGCGTTGATCGAAGGACTGCAGGTTAACGTGAAAGGGGTGGGGGCGAGGCCCCCCCCGCACCTCACCCCTCACACCTTACGCCTTGCTCAGAAGTGGAGCGGGCGCTTGTCGCAGGCGAGCGCGGCCTCGTGCACCACCTCCGACAGCGTCGGGTGGGCGTGGCAGATGCGCGCCAGGTCTTCGGAGCAGCCGGCGAACTCCATCGCCACCACCGCCTCGGAGATCAGCTCCGAGGCATTGGCGCCGACGATGTGCACGCCGAGGATGCGGTCGGTGCTGGCATCGGCCAGCATCTTGACGAAGCCGGTCGGGTCGCCCATGCCGAGCGCACGGCCGTTGGCCATGAATGGGATCTTGCCGACCTTGTACGCCACGCCGGCGGCCTTGAGTTGCTGCTCGGTCTTGCCGACCCAGGCGATCTCGGGGCTGGTGTAGATGACCCAGGGCACGGTGTCGAAGTTGCAGTGGCCGGCCTGGCCCGCCATCAGCTCGGCGACCATGACCGCCTCTTCCATCGCCTTGTGCGCCAGCATCGGGCCACGCACCACGTCGCCCACCGCCCACACGCCGGGCAGGTTGGTACGGCAGTGGTCGTCGACTTCGATCTGGCCGCGCTCGTTGAGCTTGAGGCCGACGGCTTCGGCGTTCAGTCCCTGGGTGTTGGGCACGCGACCAACGGACACGACGAGGCGGTCGGCTTCGAGCTTCTGGTCGGCGCCGTCCTTGTCCTGGTAGGCGATCGTCACGCCCTTCTTGCCGATCTTCACCTCGCCGATGGTGACGCCGAGGGTGATCTTGAGGCCCTGCCTGGTGAACACCTTGAGCGCTTCCTTGGCCACGTCCTGGTCGGCGAGGGAGAGGAAGTCGGGCATGGCTTCGAGCACGGTGACCTCGGCGCCGAGGCGGCGCCACACCGAACCCATCTCGAGGCCGATGACGCCGGCGCCGATCACGGCGAGCTTCTTCGGCACCGCGTCGAGGTCGAGCGCGCCGACGTTGTCGCACACGATCTTGTTGTCGACCGGGACGCCCGGGAGGTGACGCGGGGCCGAGCCGGTGGCGACGATGACCTGCTTCGCGGTGACGATTTCTTCGCCGACCTGGACGTGCCAGCCGGCCTCGCCCTTGCCGACGAAGGCGCCATGGCCGTTCAGCAGGGTGACCTTGTTCTTCTTGAACAGGCCCTTGATGCCGCCGGTGAGCTGGTCGACGATGCCCGACTTGCGGGCGATCATCTTGGGCACGTCGATCCTGGGCGTGCCGACGCTGATGCCCTGGCCTTCGAAGGCGTGGCCGGCTTCCTCGAACAGGTGCGAGGTGTGCAGCAGCGCCTTGGAGGGGATGCAGCCGACGTTCAGGCAGGTGCCGCCGAGGCGGGGCTCGCCCTTGGGGTCGGCATAGGGATTGGATTCGCAACAGGCGGTCTTGAAGCCGAGCTGCGCGGCGCGGATCGCGGCGACATAGCCGCCGGGGCCGCCGCCGATGACGAGGACGTCGAATTCTTTGGACATGGGTTTTCCCGTGAAGAGTTGGGTGTCAGGAGTAAGGTGCGAACATGCGCCCTGCGGGCGCCGGCGGGGCAGAGCCGCGAGGCACGGGCTCACACCCGCACCTCACGCCTCACGCCTTACGCCTCACTCACTTCACACATCCAGGATCAGGCGAGCCGGATCCTCGAGCGCTTCCTTCATCGTCACCAGACCCAGCACCGCCTCACGACCGTCGATGATGCGGTGGTCGTAGGACATCGCCAGGTAGTTGATCGGGCGCACGACGACCTGACCGTTCTCGACCACGGCACGATCCTTGGTGGCGTGGATACCGAGGATGGCCGACTGCGGCGGGTTGATGATCGGGGTCGACATCATCGAGCCGAACACGCCACCGTTGGAGATCGAGAAGGTGCCGCCGGAGAGGTCTTCCAGCGACAGCTTGCCGGCCTTGGCCTTCTCGCCGAACTCGGCGATCTTGAGTTCGATCTCGGCGATCGACATGGACTCGGCGTTGCGTAGGATCGGCACCACCAGGCCACGCGGCGAACCGACCGCGATGCCGATGTCGATGTAGCCGTGATAGACGATGTCGTTGCCGTCGACCGAGGCGTTGAGGATCGGGAACTTCTTCAGCGCGGCCACGGCGGCCTTGACGAAGAAGCCCATGAAGCCCAGGCGCACGCCGTGCGCCTTCTCGAACTTGTCACCGTACTGCTTGCGCAGGGCCATCACCGGCGCCATGTTCACTTCGTTGAACGTGGTCAGGATGGCGTTTTCGTTCTTCGATTGCAGGAGTCGCTCTGCGATGCGGGCGCGCAGACGGGTCATCGGCACGCGCTCTTCCGGACGGTCGCCCACAGCGGCGATCACGGCCGGCGCGGCAGCGGCGGCTGCACCTCCGGCCAGGCCTGGCGCACGAGCAGCGGCTTCTTCTGCCAGTGGCGTTTCATGAAGGCGGCGGGCTTCAGCCCCCCGAGCAAGGCCAGCGGTGCGTTCACGTCCATGGCTGCATTCTGGCGCGGCCAGCGTCCGCCGGGCGCTGTGCGATCATTTGCGCATGCAGATCGAAGCCCCTTGTGTGGTCAGCCTGACCTGGAAGCTGATGGATGGCCAGAACCGTCCGATCGACGAGTTGAGCGACCCCGTCGAGTTCTTCTACGGCGGCGACGACCTGCTGGCCAAGGTCGAAGAGGCGCTGGCCGGCTACGGGCCGGGCGATACGCTGCAGGTGCATCTGGAGCCGGAACACGCCTTCGGCGACTATGTGCCGGAGCTGGTGTGCTTCGAGGACCGCAAGCTGTTCCCCGCAGAGCTGGAAACCGGGATGGCTTTCGAAGGCCTGCCACCGGGCAGCGTGACGCCCGGCATGCCGGCTGACGTGGTCTACATCGTGACCGAGATCTACCCCTCGCATGTGGTGCTGGACGGCAACCATCCGCTGGCCGGCATGGCCCTGCGGATGGACATCCAGGTTCGGGGCGTACGCGCCGCCACCGAAGGCGAAGTCGACAAGCGCAGCGTCAGCGCTGGCGAGTCGGCGGTGACGGTGCTGGGCCAGGTGCCCAGACCGGCCGACGGCACGTTGCACTGAATCAGGCGCGGCCGGTGGACCCGAATCCGCCCTCGCCCCGCGCGGAGTCCCCAAACTCGGCTACACGACGAAAGCGCGCCTGGACCACGGGCACGATCACCATCTGCGCGATGCGCTCCAGCGGCTGCACGGTGAAGGCGGTGTCGCTGCGATTCCAGCAACTCACCATCAGCGGGCCCTGGTAGTCGCTGTCGATCAGTCCCACCAGATTGCCCAGCACGATGCCGTGCTTGTGCCCCAGCCCGGACCGCGGCAGCAGCACCGCCGCCAGGCCCGGATCGGCGATGTGGATGGCAAGCCCGGTCGGGATCAGCGCGGTCTGTCCGGGTTGCAGCACCAGCGGTGCTTCCAGGCAGGCGCGCAGGTCCAGGCCGGCGCTGCCGGGCGTTGCATAGCTGGGCAGGGTCTGGGCGACGCGTTCGTCGAGCACCTTGAGGTCGATGGTGGTCATGCTGGCGATGCCGGCAGGCGGCTGGCGATCTGGCGCACCAGTTCGCGGGCCAGTGCCAGCTTGTGGCCGGTGGGCAGTTCGACTTCGCCTTGCTCGTCGACCAGCACCAGCGTGTTCTCATCCCGGCCGAAAGTAGCCGGCCCCAGGTTGCCGACGATGAGCGGCACACCCTTGCGCAGCCGCTTGGCACGCGCCAGGCGAACCACGTCCTGGCTCTCGGCGGCAAAGCCCACGCACCAGGGCCGCTGACTCGCGGGCAGCGCCGCCACGGTGGCCAGGATGTCGGGGTTTTCGACCAGACTCAGGGTTGGGACCCGGCCGGATCCGTCCTTCTTGACCTTGTGTTCGCTGCTCTGCGCCGGGCGCCAATCGGCCACCGCAGCCGTTGCCACGAAGACCTGGTGCGTCACCGCCAGCGGCAACACCGCGTCCAGCATCTGTCGGGCGCTCTGCAC
>JBEOKH010000106.1:0-6341 GCA_040275625.1 Thauera sp.
CGGCTGAACATCATTGCTAATCAAGATAAAAATACTGATCAACGCATGCAGGCAAGCCAGCACTGCGACGCAGGTCGTTGAGGTCGCGTGCATCGGTGCGCCACCGCCCCTTCACGCTTCAATACATGCCCGGCGCGGCGGCATAGTTCTCGAAGCGAGTGTTTTCGCCGATGAAGGTCAGGCGCACGGTGCCCGTCGGGCCATTACGGTGCTTGCCGATGATCAGCTCGGCGGTCCCCTTGTCGGGCGAGTCCGGGTTGTAGACCTCATCCCGGTAAATGAACATGATGATGTCCGCGTCCTGCTCGATCGCGCCCGATTCGCGCAGGTCAGACATCACCGGGCGCTTGTTGGGGCGCTGCTCGAGGCTGCGGTTGAGCTGGGACAATGCCATGATCGGCACATTCAGCTCCTTCGCCAGCGACTTCACCGAGCGCGAGATCTCGGATAGCTCGGCGGCGCGATTGTCGCCTTCGCGGGTACCGCTCATCAGCTGCAGGTAGTCGATCACGATCAGCCCGAGCTTGCCGCACTGGCGCGCCAACCGGCGCGCGCGCGCGCGCAGGTCGATCGGATTCAGCCCGGGCGTCTCATCAATGAACAGCGGCGCGTCGTAGAGCTTGCCCATCGCCATGGTCAGACGCTGCCAGTCGTCGTCAGTAAGGCGGCCACTACGGATCTTCTGCATGTCGATCCGACCCACCGACGAAATGAAACGCGTCGCGAGCTGGGTGCCCGGCATTTCCATCGAGAAGATTGCCACCGGCAAGCGCTGCTCGATCGCGATGTGCTCTGCGAGGTTGAGCGCAAAGGTGGTCTTGCCCATCGCCGGACGGCCGGCAACGATGATCATGTCCGAAGGCTGCAGGCCGGAGGTTTTCTCGTCGAGGTCGACCAGCCCAGTCGGCACGCCGGTCACCTCGGACGGGTTGTCACGGTCGTAGAGCTCCTGCACGCGATCGACCACCTGCTTGAGAATAGGCTGGATCGATACGAAGCCGCTCGTATGGCGAGCCCCCGCTTCCGCGATCTGGAACACCTTGGCCTCAGCCTCATCGAGCAGCGCCTTGGCGTCCTTACCCGAGGGGCTGAGCGCACTGGCAGCGATCTCATCACCCACCGCCACCAGCTTGCGCAGGATTGCACGCTCACGGACGATTTCCGCGTAACGGCGGATGTTCGCAGCCGAGGGCGTGTTGTTGGCAATCTCGGCCAGATAGGCGAGGCCGCCTGCCTGTTCGGCCTCGCCATTCTTCTCGAGCGACTCGAACACCGTGACCACATCGGCCGGCCGCCCCTGATCGATCAGCTTCGTGATGTGGCGGTAGATCCGCCGATGATCGTCGCGATAGAAGTCGACCTCGCTAACGAGGTCTGCAATTCGCTCCCATGCCTGGTTATCGAGCAGCACGCCACCGATCAGCGACTGCTCGGCCTCGAGCGAATGCGGCGGGAGCTTGATCTGGGCAAGCTGCGGGTCTGCGGAGAAGCCGGAAAAGCGGGACGACGCGGAACTCATTGGAAACACCACCTAGGCTTCGTGCGAACCATTGTAGCGACAGACTGAAACACGCAAGGACACGCACGAAACAAAAAGGGCTGCACATGGCAGCCCGTTTTCCTGCACGCGCGAGCGTGAGATTACTGCTCAGCCTTCACCACGACAGTGATCGTGGCGAGCACGTCGGCGTGCAGCGAAACCTCCAGCGAGGTCTCGCCGACCTGCTTGAGCGGACCTTCCGGCATGCGGATGGCGGAGCGGTCGATGTCGAAGCCTTTGGCGACAAGCGCCTCGGCGACGTCGGCATTACCGACGGAGCCAAACAGGCGACCGTCCATGCCGGCCTTGCGAGCGACTTCGACGCTGACGCCTTCGAGCTTGCCGGCCAGTTCCTGGGCGGCGGCAAGCTTTTCGGCATGGGCGCGCTCGAGCTCGACGCGGCGGGCTTCGAACTCGGCAAGGTTGGCGGCATTCGCGCGCTTGGCCTTGCCTTGCGGGATCAGGTAATTGCGTGCATAGCCATCCTTGACCTTGACCACGTCACCGAGGCCACCCAGATTGACGACCTTCTCGAGAAGAATGATTTGCATGAGTTCGCTCCCCTCTTACTGGTGCAGGTCGGTGTAGGGCATCAGCGCCAGGAAGCGCGCGCGCTTGACGGCAACCGACAGCTGACGCTGGTAACCGGCCTTGGTGCCGGTGATGCGCGCCGGCATGATCTTGGCGTTTTCGGTGATGAAGTCCTTAAGGATATCCACATCCTTGTAGTCAACTTCTTCGATCTTCTCAGCGGTAAAACGGCAGAACTTGCGACGCTTGAACAGACCACGACCACCACGGTCGTCTTTCTTCTTGAACTTGGATTTCGGCTTGAAGGCCATTTTCAGTTTCCTTCGAGAAATTCGATTGTGTTCAGATGCAGAACCGGGACGCGACTGCGCAGGCTCTTCGCGGCGAGGAATCCGGTGGCGCGCAGCGCACTGCCCGGAACCGCCGCAGCCAGCACCGCCGCCAGCTCGCCCAACGCCACCGCCTGCACTTCCACCGAAACGTCGCGGGTCAGGCCCGCTTCAAACTGTTTCGACTCATGTGCCAGCACGCAACTTGCGATCGGCACTCCGGCGGGCGTACGACGCAACGGCAGCACTTCGGCCACGCGCACATCGAGGCGCAATTCGTTCAGACCCGGTTCAGGCAACTCGCAACTCAGGCGGCAGCGACTTCGCTGTCGGCCGGCTTGGCTTCGTCGGACCCGATGTTCATCGAGCGCGACTTCTCTTCCTTCATCATCGGCGAGGGCGTGGTGACGGCCTTCTTCATCTTGATGGTGAGGTGACGCAGCACGGCGTCGTTGAACTTGAACGAGTGCTCGAGTTCGGCCAGCGTTTCGCCGTCGCACTCGATGTTCATCAGCACATAGTGGGCCTTGTGCACCTTCTGGATCGGGTAGGCCATCTGACGGCGACCCCAGTCTTCCAGGCGGTGGATCTGACCATTACGGGTGGTCACGATGGACTTGTAACGGTCGACCATGGCCGGAACCTGTTCCGACTGGTCCGGGTGGACGATGAATACGATTTCGTAGTGTCGCATGCAGACTCCTCGCGGTTATTGAAACAGCCCCCCGGCATGCGAGTCCGGTGGAGCAAGGGAAGCCGGCGACTATAACAAGAAAGGCAGGAAAATCAAAGACTGCCAGGCCCACAATCGACGAGCACGGGCGGCAAGCACCGTTACAAAAGCCTGCTTACACTCTGCGAGCACCCTACGGCGCAGGCCTCGCCTAGTATCTGAAGCATCGGGGCCCTGCCCTGCAACAACACGAACGAGGCAGACCATGAACACCACCCTGACCCGCAAGCTCGTCACCGCCCTGCTCTGCGGCGGGATCCTCGCCGCCGCGGCCCCTGCCGCACATGCCGACAGGGACGACCGCGGCCCGCGCTGGAGCCATGAGAAGCACTATTACAAACACGATCACAAGCATCGCCGTCATTGGGATGAACGCACCGTCTATCGCGAAAAGGTCATCATCCGCGAAAGCCCGCGCTATTACCGCGAGGCGGAGATCCACAACCACTATTACGAGCGTCCCACCCGCTCATACAGCTACAGCCGCGCGCCCGCCGTGGTGATCGGAGTCGACATTCCGCCGCTGGTGATCCCGCTGCGCTGAGCAGCCCGCACTCGCCCGCCTGCGCTTATCCCGCCGCGTCTGGCCCGATCCCGTCGCCGGTCAGCGCGGGCGGCTCTCCCAGATCTTCTGCAGGCGCTTGACCGACACGGGCATCGGTGTCTTAAGTTCCTGGGCGTAGATCCCGACGCGCAACTCTTCAAGTAGCCAGCGGAACTCCTCCAGCGCGGGCTCTTCCACACCTGCGCGCCGGCGCGCCAGGCGCTCGCGCTCCCACACCTGGGCAAGCTGCTTCCAGTCGGCCATCAACTGCGCGTCCCGCACCGGATTGTTGCGGAGTTTGTCGAGCCGCACCGACGCTGCCTTCAGGTAGCGCGGAAAGTTGGCCAGATGCGCCCACGGGAACGCGACCACGAAATCACTGGGGAGCAGCGCCGCGAGTTGCGCCTGGATGTCGGCCACCACCTCGGGGAAGGCACGCAGACCCGACAGGCGCTTTTGCAGGGCGAGGTATTCCGCGAGCAGTTGGCCGCTCAGGCGCATGAATTCCTGCGCGACCAGGCTGACCCGGCTCTTTGCCTCCGCGCAGCGCTTCGCGAACGCCTCGGCGCCGACCGGCAGCGGATCGAGCAGGCAGCAACGCGTGAGCGTGGCCTCGACCAGGCGCGCCTTGAGTTCGGCTTCGGTGCCAAAACTCATGTATTGCAGCGCCAGTTCGCGCAGCCCGGGCAGGCGCTCGACCGCACGTACCTGGTCCTTCAGGTTGAGCGCGAACAGGCGCGCGAGCCCGCGCCGATGCACGCGCGCAGCTTCTTCCGGCGTGTCGTAAGGGCGCAGCGAGACACTGTCGCCGTCGTCGTGCAAAGCCGGAAAACCGATCACCTCGCGGCCGCCGACACGGATTTCGAGGAGTTCCGGAAGCGCCCCGAAGGACCAGGACGTGAAGCCGGACAGCGACTGTGCAGACAGTCCTGCAGTCGCAGCGGACTCCGCCTCAGCGCCCGTCCTGCGCCCTGCGCCCTTGCGTGCGGCGGCCCCGCCGCCGCCCGCCGCCCCGACTCGACGATCCGCTGCAGCCCCGTTATCGGCGCCCCCTTCGTTCGAGCTGCGCCCCACCCTGGCAGCTGTGCCCCGCGCGCCCTCGCCAGCGCCCGCGCCCGACAGCGCACCCGCCAGCGCGCCACCGATCTTCGCCGCCGAGAAGCGCGCCGCCACCTGCTCGCGAAAACGTGCGCGCAGCTCCATCAGGTTGCGCGACTGACCCATCACCCGACCGTGCTCGTCGATCACTCGGAAATTCATGAAGCAGTGCGGCTTGAGGTTCTCCGGGCGGAAGCTCTCCAGCGGCAACTTCAACTGCACGCGGTCCTCGACGAAGCGCTGCAGCATCTTCAGCAGCGGCTCGTCGATCTCGAAGTCGCCCATCTCGAATGCCGCCATGAAGGCTGCCGCGCTCTCGGCGACCGGCTGCAGGCGGTGGCGGTGCTTCTGCGGCACGGTCTTCATCAGCGCCGCAACCTTCTCTTCCAGCAGCCCCGGCACCAGCCACTCGCAGCGGTTGGCGGGGATTTGGTTGAGCATGGCCAGCGGCACCGCGAGGGTGACGCCGTCGTCGGCCTCGCCGGGCTGGTGCAGATAGGTGAGCTTCAACTTCTGGCCAAGCACCTCCAGCGCCGGCGGGAAGCGGTCGGTGGTGACGCCCTCGGCCTCGTGGCGCATCAACTGCTCGCGCGACAGGTACAGCAGCTTCGGCTCGGCCTTCTCGGCCTGCTTGCGCCAGGCCTCCAGGCCCGCGAGGTCGCAGACCTCCGCGGGGATCCTGCTGTCGTAGAAGGCCTCGATCAGCGTCTCGTCCACCAGCACGTCCGGGCGGCGCGACTTGTGCTCGAGGCGCTCGATCTCCGCCACCAGGCGCTGGTTGTGGGCGAGGAAGGCCATCGCGCGCGCCGGTCCCTCGGCGATCTCGCCCTGCACCAGCCCCTCGCGGATGAAGAGTTCGCGGCATAGCGCGGGGTCGATGTCGCGGTAGGCCACGCCGCGGCGCGGATAGATCACCAGGCCATAGAGCGTGCCGCGCTCCCAGGCGCGCACTGCGCCGGAGGACTTCGACCAATGCGGCTCGAAAACCTGGCGATTGATCAGGTGGCCGCCGACCTCCTCCACCCACTCCGGCTCGATGCGCGCGATGCAGCGCCCGAAAAGGCGCGAAGTCTCGACCTGCTCGGCGGCCATGATCCACTTGCCGGCCTTCTTAGCCAGCGCGGAACCCGGATGCGGCCAGAACTTGATGCCACGCGCGCCGAGGTAGGAGCCCGCCTGTGGCCCCGAGGCGTCGTCCACCTTGCAGCCGATGTTGCCGAGCAGTCCGGCGAGCAGCGCCTTGTGGATCGCCTCGTAGTTCGCCGGCTGGGCGCTCTCCTTCCAGCCGTGTTCGGCGCACAGCGTATGGAGCTGGGCGAACACGTCGCGCCACTCGCGCATGCGCATGGTGTTGAGGAAATGCTTCTTGCACCAGGCCTTCTGCTTGCTGGAGGACTCGTGGCGCTGGACCTCGTCCCAGGCCTTCCACAGGTGCCAGTACCACAGGAACTCGGACTTCTCGTCCTGCTCCCCGCCGCGGAACCGGGCGTGCGCCTGGTCGGCCGCGCCGGGGCTGTCCTGCGGGCGCTCGCGCGGGTCCTGCACCGACAGCGAGATCGGAAGAGC
>JBEOKH010000107.1:0-4188 GCA_040275625.1 Thauera sp.
CGTGGCGGTTGCGAAGTCGCTCGACCGCGGCGCCGATGGCGCCGCAGGCGCGGGCGGCGGCGTGCTCGTCCAGCGCTGCTGGATGGCCTCCACCGTGCGCCGGATGCCCTTGGCGACGTCGGCCCATGCCTCGTCGCGGTTGGGCCAGGAGGTGACCGGACGCAGGTCGGTGGGCAGGCCCTGCAGCTTCGCGAACGGTGCGTCTTCGATGTCCACCGCGCGCAGCAGCACCGGCACCACGCTGGCGTCGCCGCGTTCGGCGCGCGCGAGCGCGGTGGCGAGCTCCTTGCCCCAGATGTAGTCGGAGTTCAGGAAGTCCATGCTCACCAGCAGCAGGATCAGATCCGCGGTGCTGAGCTGCGCATCGATCGCCTCGTCCCATTTCTGCCCGGGAACGATGCCGCGGTCGTGCCACGGACGGATCACGCCCTTGCGCCGCAGCAGCGCGAGGTGGCCATCGAGTTCGTCGCGCAGTTTCTCGTCCTCGTGCGCGTAGCTATAGAACAGATCCACCGGGTCCATGACGACGCTCCATCGGGTTGCGGCCTCATCTTCAACATAGATCAGGCCGGCGCCGTCTGCGGGGTGGCGAGGCGCCACGCCCGCGCTGTGCGTTCAGTGCGCTGCCGACCTGCGCTGCAGCACGGTGAAGGTCGTGCTGCGGCCCGAATTGCCGCGGTCATCGCTCACGATCATCACCCGGCCGTCGCCGAGATACGTCAGGCCCTCGAAGTTGTCGGTCTCGTCCGCGCGGTCGAGCACGGCGAGCTCGCGCACCGCGCAGGCCTGCGCGGCCGCGCATGCGTTCAGGTCGATCTCGCGCAGCGCCACCATCATGGTCTTGCCTTTGCCTTTGCCTTTGCCTTTGCCGGATTCGGCGCGCTCGAGCACCAGCAGGCGGCCGTCATCCATCACGTCCATGCCCTTGAGCCGGGCGTTGTGCGCCGGATAGCTGGGGAAGGACCAGCTGCGTTCGGCCGCGACCACGCGATGGTGGGCGGCGCGCTCGCCTTCCAGCGGCGCCTCGGCGGCCACCAGCAGGCCGTGGGTGGGGTGCACGGCGACCGCCTCGAGCATCGCGTTGCTGCGGCGGAAGCGCTCGGGATCGTCCAGCCCGCCGGGCAGCGCCAGGGTGCCCAGCGGCTCGCCGGCCAGGGTGTAGCGGATCACACGCGGCTGGCCTTCGGTGGCCACCAGCAGCTCGCTGTTGCCGCGGATGCCGTCGTCGGCGCCGGTGACGGCGAGGCCCTCGGCGTCGACCGTGTTGCTGCCCGCTGGCGGCACGAGCCGGCTGGCGGCGATCGGCTCGACTTCGAGCTGGCCGTTGGCGCCGAGCGTGACGCTGAAGCGGAACAGCACGCCGCGGTCGGAGATCGCGTACAGGCGCTGCTCGTCGGCGTCCCAGGCCAGGCCGGAGAGCTCGGAGATGCGCTCGCCGTCGATGCTCGCGCCGACCACGCGCAAGCTGGCGGCGACGGCGAGGGGTTCGGCGTCCTCGGCCATGGCAGGCGTGGTCCCCAGGGCGAGGGCGAGCAGCAGGGCGTTCAGGCTGTGTCGTGCAAGTTGCATGGCGGGCGTGCTCCCTTCGGTTGTGCGTGGCCCCGCCTGGCTCAGGCGAGGAAGGCGCCGCGTGTGAGGCGGTGCTCGGGCACCACCTCGAGCTTGCGCAGCGCGGGCAGGAACCTGTTGTGGCGCTCCACCGCTTCCAGCGCCGCCATGCCGATACAGTACTTCGAGCAGCGCGAGGTCGGGTGCTGGTGCAGCGCGCGCAGGATCTTGTCGGCGATGCCGTTGCCGTTGGCCGACTTGGTCTCGACGATGAAGACGTCCGGGCGGGTGGTGCGCGAGCGCTCGCCGATCGAGAACCACAGGTTGCCGTCGATCGTCATGCGCTCGCCGCCCTCGCGGGCGACCAGGGTCACGCGCTGGTAGCGCATCTCGATCACCGCCTGCAGGGTGTGGCGGAAGGGTTCGCCATACAGGTTGCGATAGCACTGATCGACATGCGCACAGGCCGCGTCGTCCAGCGTGCCGTACCTGTCCACCGTGTAGTCGAGGCGCTTCTTGACCGTGATGCCGCGCTTGTCCTTGAGCTTGACCTCGACGAAGCACAACTGCGCATCGGTGTATTTGCGCACCCGCACCTTGCAGCGCCGGCGGCGGCCCTGGTGGTGGTCGTAGTAGCTGTGCAGCTCGTCGTCGTCGAAGTAGCAGGTCTCGTAGGTGAAGGCGCGCTTGCCGTCGATCTCGAGCACGTCGAAGTGCTGCGAGAGCTCGGCCAGCGCCGCGCGCAGCGCGGACTCATGCACGACGTACTTGTTGTCCAGGCGTTCGAGCATGGCGGCCTTGGCGTTCAGCGTCGCGAGCGAGATCGGGTTGAAGTTGCCGAACAGGCGGCCCGTGCGGTCGATGGTGTGGCTCATGGTGGTCTCCAGGGGTGGGTGTGTCGCAGGCGAGGACGTTCGCGGCGCCTTTGGCTGCGCCGCGGCGCGATGCTCAGTGCTTGCGGTAGAAAACGTTGATGCGCGCCATGTCGTTGATGTAGTCGAGCGCGGTGATCTGGTAGGACATCACCTCCACGCCGAGGCGGGCGGAGAGGTCGGCGCGCATGACCTCGGGCTTGGACAGGGCGTGGGCGTCGATCTTGTCGAGGGTGATCTTCACGCCGTCGGCCGAGCGCAGGATGCGCGGGTGGTCGATGATCCAGGCCGCAATCAGGATGAGCGTGACGACGGCGGCGGCGAAGGCGATCGTCGTGCCCTGCACCGAGCAGATGACGGCGATGGCGATGCTGCCGAAGAAGTAGGTGATCTCGGTCTTGCTGATCTGCTCGGAACGCAGCGAGAACAGCGCGAGGATGGCGAACAGGCCGAAGCCGGCCGCGACGCTGAACTGAACGTTCGACAGGATGGTGAGCACTGCGAACGCGAAGACGTTGAACAGGGCGGCGGCGGTGACCAGTTCCTTGTCGCGGTAGCGGCGGTAGTACATGCCGAACACGAGGACGACCATTGCGACGACGTCGATGGCGAAGCGGGCGACGAGCTCGAGGACGGCGGTCTGGGTGAAGTCGGGGTTCATTTTTTTCTCCAGCGGTTGGGTTGTGCGGGCTCTTGATCGGGCCGGTTCTTGCGCGCCCTTGCACCGACAACGCGCTCGGGGCGCAGCTATTCCCGCCACCGCGCCGTTTTTACACTTTTGTTACAGACCTCCCGGCCGGGGCGCCGCTGCGTGCGGCATGCGCGTGAAAGGACGCGGGGAGGCGCCTTTCGACGCCTCCCCGCATGGACCCGGATGAAATGGGGCCGACCGGCCCGATCGCCTCAATTGCGCGCGTGACGCAGCAGCTCGGCATAGACCTCGGCGCTGTGGCGGCCGGTGACCGGCAGCTTGTTTGCTGCCTGGAAGCGCATCAGCGCGCGTGCGCTCTGCTCGCCCCACACGCCGTCCGCCGTGCCCGGCGCATGACCTGCGCGTGCGAGCGCCTGCTGCACAACGCGGTGACGTTCGCTGGCCGGCATGCCGCCGTAGGCCTGCACGTTGGCCGCGTAGCTGCCGGGCGCGGCCCAGGCGGTCTCGATGCAGGGCCGGTAGTCGACATCGAAGGCGTGCGCCACGTGCACCATCACCGCGGCCTCGGCGATGCGGCGCTGGGCGAACTGCGGCCCGTCGCTGCTGCTGTTGCCGAGCTCGACGCCCAGGCTGTTGCGGCCGTCCTCGATGCGCAGGCCCAGGCTGGCGTTGCTCGAATTGACCGCGACGCTGATCGCGCTCGCATGCAGCACGTGGCCCTTGCGCGAGGACAGGAAGTCGCCGGCGATGACGTCGGCGCGGCGCTGGAAGCCGAAGCCGAGGTCGAGCAGGCCGCTGCCGGTGCGCCGACGCCCGCTGGCGTCCACGCCACCCTTGCCGACGTCGGAGTCGTCCTGCGTCCACGCGCCCTCGAGCACGATGTGGTTGCCGCCGGGTTTGGCCCGCTCGGCGCTCGCCGAGCGCACCTTGTCGCTGCCGAGGCGATTGATCGCGGTGTGCAGCCACCACGCCCCGCCGCTGCTCAGGCGGCGTTCCTCGAAGCTGCGCGGCACGGTGGTGTCGGGGACATCCTCGACGAAGACGGTCAGCGCGGGTCGGCCGCTGCGATCGATCAGTCCGCCGAGGCAGGACAGCGCGAGCGAATGCTCGGTCATC
>JBEOKH010000108.1:0-2239 GCA_040275625.1 Thauera sp.
GTGAAAGTGGTGAACGCCAAGGCCGCCGATGTCTATCGCTACATGAACTTCGACAAGATCAAGGAGTTCTCGGACGTGGCCGATACGGTAACGGTGTAAGCTGCCAGCGGCTTGGCAACCCAGCAAACGGCGCCCCGCGGGGCGCCGTTTGTATTTGGTCGGTCTTGTCCGGGTTGCCGTTCTGGCATGCAGTTGTTCGCACAGCTCTTTGCTCAGGATACACACAGCCGCTACCGATCCGGTAGCGACTTGCTCGCCTTCTCGCTCGCGTCGCCGGCAAGCCGACCGCACGGTGCTCTACTGCCTCGTGCTGGCGCATCCTGCCATCCAGTCGATAAACTTCCGAAGCCAGGCCCGGTGGCACGTCCGGCTGATCCTGACGCCGCTCGAACTGCTAGACTTGCTGGCGGCGCCGATCAGTGATGTGTAAGCAGTATTGATGCCGATGCCATCGCGTGATGCCACGCCATAAGCCAAGATTCGCCTGTCTTTGCGCCAGAACGGACTCCATGCTTTCCATCTACGACATCAAACCCCGTTTCCAGGGCCTGCTCCGCCCGCTGAGCACGCGATTGGCCGCCGCCGGCGTTACGGCCAATGCGGTGACGCTGCTGGCCATGACACTTTCGCTGGTCCTTGGTCTGGTGCTGGCGATTGTTCAACCCGGGGGAGCCGCGTATCTGGCCTTGCCGATCTGGTTGTTTCTGCGCATGGCACTCAATGCCGTCGACGGCCTGCTGGCGCGCGAGCATGGCCAGAAGTCGACCCTGGGGGCGTATCTCAATGAGCTGACCGACGTCATCTCGGATGCTGCGCTCTACCTGCCCTTTGCTTTCGTGGCGCCCTTTGGAGCTTTAAGCGTGGGCTTGGTGATCTGGCTTGCGGCAGTATCGGAGATGGCTGGCGCGCTGGGGCCGATGGTGGGTGCGTCACGCCGTTACGAAGGGCCGATGGGGAAGAGCGACCGGGCTTTCGTTTTTGGCGCACTAGGCCTGTGGCTGGGGCTGGCGGGGCAGTTGCCGGGCTGGCTTGAGTGGCTGATGCCAGCCATCGCCCTGCTCATCGCGGTGAACATCATCAATCGCGTGCGCGCCGGCCTGTCCGAGAGCCGCAGGCAACAACAAGGATGAATTCCATGGATCGACTGAACGAACGTCCGGTGACCGAAAGCCATTTCAAGACCCACGACGGTGTCGAGCTGTTCTACCGCCACTGGCCGGCTCCGGGCACGCGGCGTGGCGCCGTGGTGATGTTCCATCGCGGGCACGAGCACTCGGGTCGCATGGCACATCTGGTGGATGAACTGGATCTGCCGGATCTCGACTTTTTTGCCTGGGACGCCCGCGGCCATGGCCGTTCGCCAGGCGCGCGCGGCTTCTCGCCAAGCTTCGGAACCTCGGTACGTGATGTGCAGACCTTTGTCGATCACATTCGCGACACCCATGGCATCGCCCACGAGGACATGGCGGTGCTGGCGCAGAGCGTGGGGGCAGTGACGGTCTCGACCTGGGCGCACGACTACGCGCCGCAGGTACGCGCGCTGGTGCTCGCCTCGCCGGCTTTCAAGGTGAAACTCTACGTGCCCTTCGCGCGGCCGGGGCTGCGTCTGATGCAGAAGCTGCGCGGCAATTTCTACGTCAATAGTTACGTGAAGTCGAAATTCCTCACCCACGATCCGGCGCGGCAGGCCAGCTTCGATGCTGATCCGCTGATCACGCGCGCCATTTCGGTGAATATCCTGCTCGCCCTGTACGAGGCTGCAGAGCGCGTGGTGGCCGATGCGGCTGCCATCACCATCCCGACGCAGCTGCTTGTCTCGGGCGCGGACTGGGTGGTGCACCATCAGCCACAGCACGATTTCTTCGATCGCCTCGGCAGCACGGTGAAGGAAAAGCATGTACTTGAGGGTTTCTTCCACGACACCCTGGGCGAAGCCGATCGGGAACGGGCGGTCGGGCTGGTGCGCGGCTTCATCCTGCGCCAGTTCGACAACCCCGCGCCGGCGGTGGATCTGAACGATGCCGACCAGGCCGGGACCACCTTCGACGAAGCGCAGACGCTGGCTGCCCCGCTGCCCGAGGGCAGCCTCAAGGGCTGGTGGTGGAAGACCTATCGCAAGGGCCTGCGCTGGGCCGGCATGGTGTCGGACGGCGTGTCGCTGGGGCATCGCACCGGTTTCGATTCCGGCAGCACGCTCGACTACGTGTATCGCAACGAGGCCAGGGGCGCGGGCTTCATC
>JBEOKH010000109.1:0-5400 GCA_040275625.1 Thauera sp.
GTCGATCAGCGCAACCTGGGCACGCGCGCGGTCGCGCTCGATGCGGTAGGCGGCATCGTCCAGGCGCGCCAGCTCGGCACCGCGCGCCACCGCCTCGCCGTCTCGTGCCGGCATCGCGACGATGCGCGCCGGAACCTCGGCCGCAATCCGCGCCTCCTCGCGTGCGACCACCGCCGCAGGGGCGCGAAACGCCGGATAAACCGCGATTTCGCCGAGGGTGCGCGCGCTCCATGCCTGCGCATGGGCAAGCGGCGGACACGACAGCGCGAACAGCATTAAGAACGGCGCCACCCGGCGCCAGGACAGGAAAACCGCTGCGGGTGCGTTCATGGGCGGGACGGCTGCTTCGGGACACGGAGTTCGGTTGGCAGGGACGTGGCCGACGAACAGCTCACGTCCTCGATCAGCCACCCGGGCGGCTTGCCGAGGCCATTCAGCTCTCGTCGATGACTCGGAAACTCAGCGTGGGCGCGGTGAAGTCGTCCGGGTTGGCACCCAGCCCGATCTCGCCCACACCATAGAGCGTGCAACTGTCGCGCCGCAGGATCACCGCTGCCGAGGTGCCGGCAAAACGCACCCAGCTGCCGTTGCTGCTGAAGTCGGTCAGCACGCACTGCCCTGCGGTCCACTCCAGCCGCGCATGGCGGCGCGAGACGCGCGGGTCCTCGATCGGAAACCCGGCGCCGTCGCCGCGCCCGATGATCAGCGGCGCGTCCTCGGCGTGAAGTTCGACGTGCTGATCAAGGCGGTCGAGGTCGACACGGCGCACCGGACCGAGCGCATCGACCAGCTCATGGAAACCGAGCAGGGTGGTGAGCGTGGTTTCGGCGGTGCGCGCGAAATCGACCCGCCACACCCGCATCGGCTCGGCCTTGCCCTTGATGGCGATGCGGTCAAGGCTGTGGCAGGCGGCACGCAGCCCCTCCGGCAGGCTGGCGAACACCGTTTCGCCGATCAACATCTCGCCGGTCTGGGCGCGATCGCTCAGGCGCGCGGCCACATTGACCGCGTCGCCGTAGCAGTCGCCGTCGTGCTCGACGATGGCGCCGCGGGCGATGCCGGTCTTGACCCCGATCGGCGCACGCCGCAGCTCCGCACTGGCGAGCTCTTCGAGGACCTCCTGCAGACGGGCGCCGGCCTGCACGGCCGCGACCGGATCGTCGAACAGGACCAGCACGCCGTCGCCCAGATACTTGACGATGCGCCCGCCGGCACAGGCCAGGTGACGGCCGAGCGCGTGCGTGCAGCGGGTGACGATCTGCGTCGCCGCCACATTGCCTGCCGACTCGAACAGCCCTGTGCTGCCGGTTAGATCGGCAAATACCACGGTCCTGACCGCTTGCTCCACTGGCCTCCCTGCGCCGCCCGATTCATCCACGATACCGCCCCGCGGCCCCGGGGGCGCGGTGTTGCAGCTTCACCAAGGGGAGAATCGTAGCATTAAGCCCGGCCATCGTCATCGGCACGGGCGCGCGCAGGGACCCGCGGCAAGTCGCGCCCTCACCCGGCCAGGATGGGACGCAGCGCCTCTGCGATCAGCGGTGCCACATGAACCGCGTTGCTCGGATGAGCGATGCAGTCTGTGCTCCACACCTCATCGACACCAGCGGCGCGGATAACCTCGATCGCATCGCCGGCGAACAGGGCGTGGGTGACGGCCACATCGACGCGGGTGGCGCCGGCCGCGCGCAGGCGCTCGGCGGCGCGTGCCAGCGTGTGACCGGAACTGGCCACGTCGTCGAGGATCACCACGGCGCGCCCTGCCAGGTCGACACCTTCGGGCAACGCGATGTCTACGTGATGGTCGTCGTGGCGGACCTTCGTGCACACGATGCTGTCCAGCCCGTGGCGATGTGCCGCAGCATCGATCCACTGGCGCGACTCGGCGTCGGGCCCCACCAGCAGCGGGCGGCCACGCCGCGCAACCGCGACATCGGCGAGCAGCCCTGCCCCCGAGAGCGCGATCGCATGCGGGACCGGAATCGCCTCGGCCAGGGAGTCGATGCGGTGCAGGTGCGGGTCGACCGTGATCACGCCATCGAAGAGGCCGGCGAGGAACCCGCCGACGATGCGCTGGCTGACCACCTCGCCAGGACGAAAGGCCATGTCCTGGCGCATGTAGGCGAGATAGGGTGCGACCAGGGTCAGGTGCCGCACCCCGTTTCGCCCGGCGCTGCGCGCGACCAGCAAGAGCTCGAGCAGTTTCTCGTTCGGCCGGTGCAGGCTGCGATAAAGCACCACCTGCTCGGGCAGGACATCAGGCAGGCGCAGGCGCAGTTCATCGTCGGGGAAGCGGTGGCGCTCGATCGGCGCCGCGCGCAGGCCCGCCTCATGGGCGAGGCGCAGCGCCTCGTCGGTTTCGTCGCCGAAATGCAGCAGCAGGGGCTCTTCTGGGCTCATTGCGGGAAGATTACACGCCGCCGGCAGGCACGAGGCGCGCAGAAATTCACGCCCGCTTCGCAAAATGGGCGGGCGTCGCCCGCCGCGCGACAACGGCCTCAGAACTCCACGAACAGGTGCGCCAACTCGTCGGCAGTACCCAGCGTGAAACCACTGGCGCGCGTACTGGCTTGGCGCGCAAAGGCCAGATCGGCGGGGTAATCGGCATGCACGCGGTACAGCGGCTCACCCAGCGTCACCGGCTCGCCCAGCTTGCGGAACAGATCGACACCCGAGCCCTGCATCTTGGGCGCGCCCGCCATGCGCGCGATGCGGGCGAGCTGGTGGTTGTCGATGCCGGTGACGACGCCGGCGCGCTCGGCGCACACATCGAACGAGAGGCGGGCGAGCTGCGGGGCGTTGTGATCGAAGGCGCGTGCACCCTGGGCGCGGATGATCGCGTCCATCTTCGCCAGTGCCCGGCCCGAGTCGAGGATGTCGCGTGCGATCGCGAAACCGTCGCCGCCACGTACGTCCGGATCGAACTCGAGCATCCGCCCGGCCAGGCGCAGCGCCTTCTGGCGCAGGTCATTGGGCGCGCGCGGGTCGTTCTCGAGCACCCGCATCACGTCACGCGCCTCGAGCATCGGACCGATGCCGTTGCCGATCGGCTGGCGACCATCGGTGATCACCACGTCGATGGTCAGGTTCATGCGTGCGGCGACGAACTCGAACAGCTTGCGCAGCTTCTGCGCCTCGGGCATCGAGCGCACCTTGGCGGTCGGCCCCACCGGGATGTCGAGCACCAGGTGAGTGGAGCCGGCGGCGAGCTTCTTGGACAGGATGGACGCCACCATCTGCCCGGGCGAGTCGATCGACAGCGGACGCTCGACCGAGATGAGCACATCGTCGGCCGGCGACAGGTTGGCGGTGCCGCCCCAGGCGAGGCAGCCGCGATGCTCGCGCACGATGCCCAAGAGCGTCTCGGTGGGGAGTTCGACGCAGGCGAGCACCTCCATGGTGTCGGCAGTGCCGGCAGGCGAGGTGATCGCGCGCGAGGAGGTCTTCGGGCACAACATGCCGTGCGCAGCGACGATCGGCACCACCAGCATCGAGGTGCGGTTACCCGGTATGCCGCCGATGCAGTGCTTGTCCACCACCGGGCGCTCGCGCCAGTCGATGCGGTCCCCGACCGCCGCCATCGCCTCGGTCAGAAAGGCCACCTCCTCACGGTCGAGCTCTCCCTGGTTGGTGGCGACCACGAAGGCGGTGAGCTCGATCTTGGAGTAGCGGTGGTCGGCAATGTCGCGCACGATCGCGCGGAAGTCCTCGCGACCGAGGCGCTCGCCGGCGATCTTGCGATGCAGCGCCGGGATGGAAGACGGCGGCTCGGCCTGGGCGACCATCACCGGATGGCCATTGTCGACCCCGAGCTGCGCGAACGCGTCGATCGACAGCCCCACCTCGTCGCAATGCACGATGCGCAGGTCATCCACCACGTTCAGTGTCGCGAGGATGCGCCGACCGTTGGCGCGCACCTCGACCTTGGACAGCGCCTGGAAACCCTCGGCGCGGTAGGTGGCGCAGTCACGATGCAGGTAGGCGACGTTCTCGCGCCAGGTGTCGATCGCCACCCGGCGCAAGCGCAGTGGATAGGCGCCGCTGGCAGGCGCGGCGGGGGACAGTTGGGCGTTGGACTCCATGAAACAAGGCTACACCCGCTGTGAAGCGCGAAAAAGGCCAGACCAGGTGGTACTCGCACACTTCGGCGCATGAGGGCCGCGGCTTCCACCGCGCCTGTGACCGCGGCGGACGCTTACCGTCGCCACTGGAGCGGCGCGAGCCGCGGGCCGCTGGCGACGTCCCCTTCCGTGCGATTGCCAGCTGTGCCGGCCAAGCGGGCACGGGCTCCCACGCTTCAAGGTATACTGGCGTGTTTTCAACGCCATCCAGCCCGCACGCCGCCATGCAGGACAAATACCAGCCCGCCGCCGTCGAGACGGCCGCCCAGCAGCACTGGGACGCCACCGATGCCTTCCGCGTGACCGAGGACGCCAGCCGTCCGAAGTACTACTGTCTTTCGATGTTCCCCTACCCCTCGGGCAAGCTGCACATGGGGCACGTGCGCAACTACACGATCGGCGATGTGCTCGCCCGCTTCCACCGCATGAAGGGTTTCAACGTGCTGCAGCCGATGGGCTGGGACGCCTTCGGCATGCCGGCCGAGAACGCCGCGATCCAGAACAACGTGCCGCCGGCCCGGTGGACCTACGCCAACATCGACTACATGAAGGCGCAGCTGAAGCGCCTCGGCTTCGCCATCGACTGGTCGCGCGAACTCGCCACCTGCACCCCCGAGTACTACCGCTGGGAACAATGGCTGTTCACCCGCCTGTTTGACAGGGGCCTGATCTACAAGCGTCTGGGTACGGTGAACTGGGACCCCGTCGACAATACCGTGCTCGCCAACGAGCAGGTCATCGACGGCCGCGGCTGGCGCTCGGGCGCGCTCGTCGAGAAGCGCGAGATCCCCATGTACTACATGAAGATCACCGCCTACGCCGACGAACTGCTGTCCGCGCTCGACGATCTGCCGAACTGGCCCGAGCAGGTCAAGCTGATGCAGAAGAACTGGATCGGGCGCTCGGAAGGCGTGGAGATCAGCTTCCCGTTCGATGTGTCGAGCATCGGCCACGAAGGCGTGCTGAAGGTGTTCACCACCCGCGCCGACACGCTGATGGGGGCGACCTACGTCGCGGTGGCTGCCGAGCACCCGCTCGCCACCCAGGCCGCCGCCGACAACCCGGCGCTCGCCGAATTCATCGAGGAATGCAAGCGCGGCGGCGTCGCCGAGGCCGACATCGCCACGATGGAAAAGAAAGGCATGCCCACCCGCCTCAAGGTGCGCCATCCGCTCACCGACGAGCCGCTCGAGGTGTGGGTCGCCAACTACGTGCTGATGGGCTATGGCGAAGGCGCGGTGATGGCGGTGCCGGCGCACGACGAGCGCGACTTCGCCTT
>JBEOKH010000110.1:0-3114 GCA_040275625.1 Thauera sp.
GCCCCTTGATGAAGGCTCATATACTCTCGATGGTGCCGTTGGATTTCCTATCCTTCGATGGTGCCGTTGGATTTCCTATCCTTTTTCCTATCCTTTGGAGCACCGCAGATCGGAGTCATCGATATGGACCTCGGGACCATCCCATACGCCGACAGTCTCTCCCCCGCCCAGATCGAACGGGTTAAGGCCTTAGTTGGCCAGGAACTCACCCTAGAGGCTCGCTGGCTCGAGTACGGCAAGGTCTATGGGTCCGGGGCTGCGGGGCGGGACCCGCTGCAGCGGGTCAAGGAACATGTCGAAGAACGCCTCGGCGAACTCCGAAGCATCCTGTGCGGTGATGATCGTCTGAAGGTGCTGGCATCGCCGACGACTGATGCGGCCTTGAGCCTCGCGTTCGCCGTGACCGGCAAACTGGTGGCGGCCCAGTTCCACGACATTGATGTTGTGCAGTTGGGCGTGCTAATTGCCCAGTGCGGCATCTTCGCGATCTGCGCAGGGAAGCTTTGACCTCTGAGTCGGAGCGGGCCGAGGCGGACGAGATTCGCCTGTCCTGGTACAAACTGGCCCACGGTCTCGACAAGAACGTCGCCGACGCCAAGGTCCGCTCAACGCTTGCAGGCGCCAGTTGGAACGATGCCAATTTCGCGAAGCAACTGGTGGGCATCGAGCGTCTTCGGCGTGCGGCTGTAGATCGAGGGGTCGACATCAAGTACGGATGGGCGGCCTGCCGCAATGCCTACGACTTCACTCCCGAGCCCGTCTATCAGTACGCGTTGTTCAGCGCGCTGCTCGGAATGTGGATCGACACAGAGCCTGATCAACGCCATCCGGCTCACTTCGAGCGCATTGTTGTTCGCCAGACGCACGGGTGGTCCGTCAACGGTTCCCGAGCGGAGCCTATGGCCTTCGACCACCCGGACTCCCGGTGCGGGTGGATCAAGGTGCCGTTCGTCTGGGACGACTTGCTGCAGTTGGTGTTTGAAGCATGGATCAAGTGCGTCGGACTTGATTCGGCAACGTCGCTCGGTGACGCTTGCGCCAAAGCCGCCGAAGTCAATGAGGACTCGATCGACTGGTCCCCGGCGCATCCGTACTGGAACGGCCTCATCGGCAGAGCAATTGCGGGAAAGCTGCGCCCTCCGGTCCCCCACAAGCTGGAAGCCGGGATCGTCCAAGAACTGTGCGCGCAGATCCCCGCTCTTCAGCCCTTTGTCGCTCACCAGACCGCGCCTTCGCATCCGGTCGACCTTGGGAATACGCTGGCGTATATCGCAAAGGCCTTTACCGTGGGCCACGAGGCGGCGCACATCCTGTTCAAGCGACGGGGCATCGCGTTCGCGTCCGCGAGTGAGGAGGAATTGGCCGCAGACTTGGCGGCCATGGGGGCTCTGTGGAACGATGAGATTGGACTTGGGTCAGAGGTCCGGGAAGGGCAAAGCCAGGAGCTTCTATGGGCAGCAAGCGGACTCTGCTTTTTCGTCGGCCTTCTCGTGTTTGAGAACCTGAACCGAAGCGTTGCCGAAGCGGGCTCACCGGATCGGATGCCTGCAGCCTTTCAAGCGTCGACGCTCGTCGTCCGATTGCGATCTTGGTCTAGTCTTGCCTCGACGCTGGCTGAGCGGCGAGACGGCGGAGCCGGTGGCGATCTGACCACGGCTGTGGTCCTGGTTGGGCATCTTCTTAAGAGCTGGGTTGCCTTCTGCAACGCTCTGCTTGACTATGGCAGGGCTGTGGCCCCGCCAGCGCTGGTCGTCGCGAAGACGCTGTGGGAGGCTTGGGAGCCCAAGCTTGAACTTGAGGACCGCTGGTAGCCGCGCCCCGACCAGTGACGAGTTGTTGGGGACGGATACAAGCCTTGGGCCGCCGATGAGCAGCCGGCGAAGGCCGGCTCTCCGCCGCATTGCCGGCATACAGCAACCGTCAAACGCTCGGCCTGCCTCGGCTCAGGGCGCGGCGCCCAGTCTCCCGAACTGCCACAGCAGGAAGGCGTAGACGTCGGCCAGCTTGCCGAAGCCCTGGGCCGCGGTGCTGCCCACGCCGTGACCGGCCTGCGCGTCCAGCCGCAGCAGGACCGGGCGGCCGCTGCTGCTGGCGGCCTGCAGCGCGGCCGCCGCCTTGGCGCTGTGCCAGCTGTCCACGCGCGGGTCGTTCAGGCCGTGCACCAGCAGCACCGCCGGGTAGGCCGTGCCGGGCTTGATGTGGTGGTAGGTGCTCATCTCCAGCACGGCCGGGAACTCGTCGGCGTTGCGCACCGAGCCGAACTCGGAGATGTTGGTGATGCCGTTGGCCGACTCCTCGGCGCGCACCGCGTCGAGCACGCCGACGTCGAGGATGGCGGCGGCGAACAGCTCGGGCGCGCTGGTCATCGCGCGGCCGGCGAAGATGCCGCCGGCGCTGGTGCCCCAGATGCCCAGCGTGGCGGGCGACGCGTAGCCCTGATCCACCAGATGGCGCGCCGCCGCGATGCCGTCCTTCCAGGTGTTGGGCTTGGTGCCCTTGAAGCCGGCGCGGTGCCAGGCGTCGCCGAAGGCGCCGCTGCCGCGCACGTTCACGTAGGCCAGCACGCCGCCGCGCTCGAGCCAGGCCACGCGCTGCGGGTCGAAGAAGGCGCCGAACGAGAAGCCGTAGGCGCCGTAGCCCACCAGCAGCGTCGGGTTGCGGCCGTCGCGCACGAAGCCGCGCCGGTGCACGATGGCCAGCGGCACCTGCACGCCGTCGTGGCTGGGCACCATCACCTCGCTCACCTCGAGCGGCGGCGTGCCCTCGGGCAACGGGTTGCGGCGCAGCCCGGTGTCGCGCAGCGGCGCGCCCGGGGCCGCGGCCAGGATGCGCGAGGTGTCGGTCCAGCTGCTGGTGGACAGCCAGGCTTCCAGCCGCGCCGGGTCCAGGTCGGTCACGATGAAGGTGGAGCCGGGCAGGTCCGGTGCCAGGTCGGTGCCGGGTGCGGTGCCGGGTGCGAAGCGCCACACGCGGGTGTTGAAGCCTTCGCGGATCTCGGCATCGACCACGCGGCCGGCGGGGCGGAAGTTCTGCAGCACGCCGCGCACCGGCTCCGGCACCAGGACGCGGGCGTCGGCCAGCCGCCCGCGCGGCAGCGCCAGCGACAGCACGCGG
>JBEOKH010000111.1:0-6786 GCA_040275625.1 Thauera sp.
GACCACGTCGGCATGGTCGGGCTGTTCTCGCCCCTGCTCAAGCAGGTCACCGCCGCCGGCGCGCGCTTGACGGTGATCGAGCTCAACCCCGACTATGCGGGCCACTACGACGGCTACCGCGTCACCCTCGACGCTGCCGCCCTCGAAGGCTGCAACAAGGTGCTGTCGACCAGCACCATCCTGCTCAACCACACGGTCGACCGCATGCTCGCGCACTGCCGCGAGGCCGATCGCATCGTGCTGATCGGGCCGAGCGCCGGCTGCCTGCCGGATCCGCTGTTCGCGCGCGGCGTGAGCGTGGTGGGCGGGAGCTGGGTCACCGAGCGCGCCGGCTTCGTCGACGCGTTGCGCCGTGGCGAGCCGTGGGGCGCCTTCGCCTACAAGTTCGCGCTCGCCGCCGCCGACTGGCCTGGCGTGCCCGAAAACGGATGAGGCTCGCGCCGAGCTGCTCGCCATGAAAACAAGAACACGACAACAGAGAGATTTTCTCCATGCATCTCACCCCCAGGCTCGTCTTCTTTCTCGTCCTTCCACCACTGCTCTGGGCCGGTAACGCGGTCGTCGGCCGCCTCGCCATCGAGCGCATGGACCCGCTGTGGCTCAACGCGGTGCGCTGGATGCTCGCCTTCGTGCTGCTGCTGCCGCTCGGCTGGCGTGCGCTCGGCACGCCGGCGGCGCGCGCGCAGATCCGCGCGCGCTGGGCGCACCTCGCGGTGCTCGGGCTGATCGGCGTGGGTGCCTACAACGCGCTGCAATACATGGCGCTGCGCACCAGCACGCCGCTCAACGTCACCCTGATCGCCTCCAGCGCGCCGGTGTGGATGATGCTGATCGGCGCCGTGTTCTACCGCGTGATCCCGCGCCCGGTGCAGGTGTTCGGCGCGCTGCTGTCGCTCGTCGGGGTGGCGCTGGTGCTGTCGCGCGGCGACCCGGCCGCGATCGCGCGCATCGAGTTCGTCGAGGGCGACCTGCTCATGCTGCTCGCCATGCTCGGCTGGACCGGCTACAGCTGGATGCTCGCGCGCCCGCCCGCGCACATGGCGGGCGATGCCCGGCCCAAGTGGAACTGGGCCGAATTCCTCGTCGCCCAGTGCGTGTTCGGCGTGCTGTGGGCCGTGGCGGCCGGTGCCGCCGGCGACCTCATCCTGCCGTCCGGGCCGACGCAATGGTCGTGGGGGCTGGTCGCGGCCATCATATACATCGCCGTCGGACCGTCGATCATCGCCTACCGCTCCTGGGGCGTGGCGGTCGCCGAGGCCGGGCCGGCCACCGCGGCCATCTTCTACAACCTCACCCCGCTCTTCGCCGCGGTGTTCTCCGCCGCCGTCATCGGCGAATGGCCGCGCCCCTACCACGGCCTCGCCTTCGCCCTGATCGTTGGCGGCATCCTGGTCAGCACGCGCGCGGCACAGCGCCGCCGGGCGGCATGAGTGCGATCTTCGACCGCCTCGCCGAGCAGCGCATCCGCGACGCTCAGCGCCGCGGGGATTTCGACCGTCTGCCGGGCGCGGGCCGGCCGCTCGTCTTCGACGACGAACCCTTCGTGTCGCCCGAGCAGCGCATGGTCAACCGCATCCTGCGCAATGCCGGCTACACCCCGCCCGAGATCGGCGTGCGCAAGGAGATCGCCGCGCTGCGTGCGCAGATCGAGGGCCTGGAGGCGGGCTGCGAGCGCTGGCGCGTGCTGCGCAGGCGGCTGGCGATGATGATCATCCAGTTGCAGGAACTGGGGCGGTCGCGCGCCTGAACCGGCCACGCGCTGCGCGCTCGCCGTCAAGCACCTTGCCGGCGTCGAGCGAACGGATGGCGACCGAGGTGTCGGTGGGGATCAGGCCGGCGAGTTGGAGCTGCAGGTAGCGCGTGCACGTGACGCGCAGGAAAGAGGTGAAGTTGGCGCGGTCGCCAAGGGCGCCGGTGTGATCGAGTTCGTCGTGAAGACGGGCGACGAGTTGCGGTACACCGAGGCCGTCGCGCGCGCCGATCTCTTCCAGGGCCTGCCAGTAGATGTTCTCGAGCCGTACGCTGGTGGCGACACCGCGCAGACGGATCGAGCGCGAGCGGCAGGCGTAGAGCCCGGGGTCGGCGGTGGTGAAGATCTGGCACATGGCACGCTCCGCGGCGGGTCGATTTACGGAATCCTGCAGGATTCTGCCCGAGCCGCCGCGGGCGGTGGCGGGTCAGTGCGTGATGCGGGTGCCGAGCACGGCAAGGAACTGGGCGATCCAGTCGGGGTGAGCGGGCCAGGCGGGTGCGGTGACGAGCTTGCCGTCAGTGATGGCGCGGTCGATGGCGATGTCGGCGAAGCGACCGCCGGCGAGCTCGACATCGGCCCGGCACGCCGGGTAGGCCGAACACAGGCGGCCTTCGAGCACGCGTGCACCGGCGAGCAGTTGCGCACCGTGGCAGATCGCCGCCACCGGTTTGTCGGTCTCGAAGAAGTGGCGGACCATGGCGACCACCGCGTCGTTCAGGCGCAGGTATTCGGGGCCGCGGCCGCCGGGGATCACGAGCGCGTCGTAGCTTTCGGCGCGCACGTCGGCGAAGCTGGCATTGAGCGTGAAGTTGTGACCGCGCTTCTCGCTGTAGGTCTGCTGGCCCTCGAAGTCGTGGATCGCCGTTGCAATGGCGTCGCCGGCCTTCTTGTCCGGGCACACCGCATGCACCGTATGTCCCACCGCCTGCAGCGCCTGGAAGGGCACCATGGTCTCGTAGTCTTCGCAGTAGTCGCCGCAGATCATCAGAATCATCTTGCTCATCGTGTCCTCCCGGGTTGGAAATGCCGCTGCGTGGGGGACACGCCGGCGCGAGGTCGGGCGCACCCCCTGCAAGACTCTGCCCCGATCATGGCGGCGCGGGGTGGTAATGGGTTGCGACCGGGGGCAGGCGCGAGCGCCTTCAGGCGGCCGGGCAGGCGCTCTGCCGCGGCTCGTGCGTGCGGGGGCTGGCGGGCGTGATGGGTGGGGGTCAATAGTCGGTCTCGATTGTCCGGCCCGTGCGCTTGTCGATGTACCAGCCCTTGCGTACCGTCTGGCCGTTGTGGATCTCGGCCTCGCGGAAGTCGCCGCCGGCGAACGAGTGCACCGGGCCGACGTAGGCCGCTTGACCGTAACGGTCGCGCTTGTGCGGATCGAAACCCGGCCTGCGCTCGATGTCCCAGCCGAGGAGGGTGCCCTGCCTGCTCATGCGGAACTTGATGCGCAGGTTGCCGCGCGGGTCGCGCTTGAGGTCGTCGATGAGCGCCTGCGGAATGCGGGCGCCCACCTCGATGGTCTCGTCGCCGATGATGTTGCCGGCGTAACGGCTGCCAATGCCCTCGATGAACCGTCTATCGGATGAATCTCGCCAGATGATTCGGGCGCGTTCGGGAACGGGCTGCGACAGCATCATCTTGGTCTGGTTCCTGCGCGTCTGCCCCCCTGATGCATAGAACTCGTGCTTGGCGTGCTCCGGGAAGAACTCGACCCCGAGGAACTCCTGATCCGCCAGGGCATCCACGACCAGCTCGAAGCCGGCGCGACCGAAGCGCGCGAGCATGCGCTCGCGGCTCTCGAGGTAGCGCGCCTCCGCGGCGCTCACCGGCCTGCGCGGCTCCGGCGCGGGGGTGCGGCAGGCGGCCAGGAGTGCGGCGCCCAGCGCAAGAAACGCGCGCCGTGCGGGCGATGGCAAGGGTGCGGTCACGATGCGGGGCTCCTTATGAACATTGCGGCGAGGCGTCGCCGAAATAATTGTGCGCGCATAGCCACTGCAGGTAGGCCTGCATGTTCACCGTGGCGGTGACATCGCCCAGCGTGCGGGGGTCAAGTGCGGATCCGGTGCCTTGTTGAGCGATGTCGCGCGGCAGCCAGGTGATGAGCCCGCGGGTCGCGGCGTGGGTCATGCTGCCATTGTCGAAGCGCATGTCGCGCTGGACGCTGCCCGCGGTGGCGCCGTTGACTTCACGGTCCTCGGGAAAGACGTGCTCGGTCTCGACGAGGTCTCCCGACCTCACCGTCCGCGGCACGACGTTCTGCGGGTCGCCGGCCTGGATGGCGTTGCTCTGGTCGTGCAGCACGACGTCGTGATCCGGAATCGGGTCGATGGTCTTGATTGTCAGCCCGGCCCGGCGGGCTTCCTTGACCATCCAGTTCAGAGCGACCAGTGACAGCCCCTGCTCGTCATCCGGATAGCCGCCACCAATGTCCGCGTGCGCGCCGATGAACCCCCTTTCGATGCGGATCTGCCCGGGCGTTGCGCTGCCCGCACCGATGGACTCGAGCGGGAACCCGCCCCAGTGCATGCGATGCGGCCTGGGGGTTCGATATGAGAACTCCTGCGCGCTTCCGGAGCGATGCTCATTGAGTGCGACGGCCTGTGCCACATGCGCGAACTCGCCCGGGATGTCCAGGTTGTAGGGCGTCCAGCTCAGATTGGTGGAGAGCACGGTGTCGAACAGCCCCATGAAGCGGAAGTTGACCGGCTGGCATGCGGAATCGCCGCTCCGGGTGAGATACACGTAATAGGTGACGCCCTCGTGCTCGAACGAATTTTCGACGATCCGGTTGGCAAATTCGCGCGCCTGCGCCGCCCCCCGGCTGAAGCCGATGATGTCGACGTCCATGATCTGATCGTTCCTTGCCAGCTCTGCCTCGTCGCCCATGTAGGACATCATGCGGTCGATGCGCGCGGGGCCGGAGTTGTTTGCCCCCATGTCATTCACGTACGCCGGGTCTCCGGGCGTCAGCCACCAGAGCAGCCGGTAACGCGCGTGATCGTCGGGGCGGATGTCGCCGTATTGGTCGTCGTGGTGAACCGTTCCGACACCGCTTACGTAGCGGCGATTGCCGTTCTCGTAAGCGCGAAGGAAATGGACCACGTTACTGAGTCCATTCCCGCGCATCGCCGGATCGTTCAGGTCATCGCTATTACCGGTCCCATCGAACGCAAACAGGACCAACCCGTCCGGATCCACTGCACCCAGGGGATTGAAGGCGACATAGGCGTAGGGATTCGGCCCGTCCGGGGTGCCGAGAGGGTCGGGGGTGAGGTACTCGCCGCGGTCGGGGTCGTAGTAGCGCTGGCGGTTGTAGTGCAGGCCGGTTTCGGGGTCGTGGAGCTGGCCGGGGAGGCGCAGGGCGAGGGTGAACGCGCGCTGGGCGGGCGCGGGGGTGATGGTGGCGGCGCCGAAGGGGGCGTAGCGGGCGCGCCAGACGGGGCGTCCGTCGCCGTCGGTGGCGAGCTCGGGGGCGCCGAGGTGGTTGGTGTGCAGCCAAGTGAGGCCTTCGTGTGGGGCGAACCAGGAATGCACGGCGCGGCCGAGGTCTTCGATGATCCGGCGCAGGCCGTCGGCCTCGTCCGCCAGGCGGGTGGGGAGGTCGAGCACGGCGAGCGGGAGGTCGGCGAGCCAGAGGTACTGACGGGTGATCGTGCCGTCGGCGTCCAGCTCGGCCAGCGGCTGGCGGGCGTCGTCGTAGAGCATGTGCTTGGTCTGCGCTGCGCCGTCGGGCGCGTCGAGGCGGGTGCGGGTGATGCGCAGGCCACGGTGGTCGTAGGCGTAACGGGCGAGTGCGCGCCCGTGCGCATCGACCGTGACGAGGCGCCCGAGTGCGTCCCACTGGTATTCGTGCCCGCCGAGGCGCACGGGCTGGCCGTTGGCGTTGTAGCGCGCGGGCGCCAGGGGCGGCGGCGCAGGTTCGGCGGTCAAGCGCTCCCAGCCTGCGACGCGATGGGTGCCGATGGCGAAGCGGGCACGCGCGACCTTCGCATGCAGCGCGTCCTGGTCGGGGGCGCCTTGCTGGGCGAGCACGCGGCGTTGGCCGTGGTCGTAGGCATAGCGCCACACGGCGCTCTCGTGCAGGCGCTCGCCGTCTGCGGCCCACTCGACGCTGGCGACGAGGTGGTCGTCCTGGTCGTAGGCATAGCTGCGCTGAACCTGCGGCAGGGCGTCGAGCGGGGCGCTGTCGCGCTGGTGCAAGAGCTTGCCTTCAGGATCCCAGACGTAACGGTGATCGATCAGGGGCGGCGGCGTATCCGGGGATGCCGCATGCGCCGGGCGGATGCCGAGCAATTCCTCGATGCGCTGGCCGAGGGCTTGCCCCGCGCGGAGCGGCAGCCAGCGTGCCGGCGAGCGGGCGACCCGGGTGACGTTGGCGTCCTCGGTGCGCCCGTGCGTCACGCGCTGCAGCGCCCCTTCACGGCTGCGCTGCAGCAGGGTGTGGATGCCGTTGCCACTTTGGAAGCTGCGCAGGCCGAAGAGGTCGCGCTCGAACCCGGCGGCGATCACTTGTTCGCGTGCGAGCCATCGTAGCCATGGGGTGCGTACGGGCTGGCGATGGAGGGCGACGATGCGGCCCTGTCCGTTGTAGGTGTGACGAAGGAGGCTGCCGTCGGGCAGGGTGGTGGTGACCAGGCGAGCTGCGCTGTCGTGCTCGTAGCGGGTGATGATGCTTGGCTCGTCCGCTGCGGTTTTCAGGGTAACGATCCGCGCGCGGCGCAGGCCGCGGGCATCATATTCGAAGCGTTCGCGCTGGGTCGGGTGGTCGATCTCGCGCAGGCGTGCGCCGTCGTAGCGCCAGCGTGTGACAAGGACTGCGCCGGTGCCGGCGTCGGTGACCGTCTGCTCGAGGATGCGGCCGCGCGCATCGTAAGCGTAGCGGGCCTGATGGCCGACGGCATCGCGCATCGCGACCAGGCGGTCGGCGGCGTCAAAGCTGCGCAGGGTCGCGCCATGGTCCGGGCTGTACGCCCACACCGGTCGCCCGAAGTCGTCGTGGAGGACCTGAGTGTGCGCGCGCACGGGCACAGCGGCGG
>JBEOKH010000112.1:0-20135 GCA_040275625.1 Thauera sp.
GGTTCGACCGAGCCCGGTCTGGACCTCGTCGGCGATCAGCAGCACGTCGTGGCGGCGGCAGATCTCGGCGCAGCGCGACAGGTAGCCGGCGGGCGGCACCACGATGCCGCCCTCGCCCTGGATCGGTTCGACCAGGAAGGCGGCGGTGTCGGGGGTGATCGTCGCCTCGAGCGCGTCTGCGTCGCCATAGGGCACGCGCTCGAGGCCGGGCGGGAAGGGGCCGAAGCCGTCGCGGTAGTGCGCGTTGGAAGACAGCCCCACGATCGCGATTGAGCGGCCGTGGAAGTTGCCGTCGCAGGCGATGATGCGCGCGCGCTCGGGGGCGATGCCCTTGACCTTGTAGCCCCACTTGCGCGCCGCCTTGAGCGCGGTCTCCACCGCTTCCAGCCCTGTGTTGACCGGCAATGCGCGCTCGTAGCCGAAGGTGGCGCACAGGCGCTCGAGGAACACCGGCAGGCGATCGCTGGAAAACGCGCGCGAGGTCAGCGCCAGGCGCTGCGCCTGCGTCACCAGGGCGTCGACCAGGCGTGGATGGCTGTGGCCGAAGCTCACCGCCGAGTAGGCACTCATCATGTCGAGGTAGCGCCGGCCGTCGGTGTCCCACAGCCACACGCCCTCGCCGCGCTGGAATACCGCCGGCAGCGGCGCGTAGTTGGCGGCGCCGAAGCGGCGCTCCTTGTCGCGCAGCCAGGCGGTGCCGGGGCCGAGTGCAGCGGTGGCGAACTCGGCGATCCAGTCTGCGCTGCGGCCGTTGGCGTCGAGGTCGGGGCGGTACTCGACGATCTCGAGCGCGATGAAGTCGGCGCAGGCGCGCAGGCCGAGCAGGGTGTCGGCCAGCGTGCGCGGATCGATGCCGCCCGGCTCGGCGCAGGTCACCGCGGGAAACGCCTGCGGGTCGAGCGCGTCGAGGTCGAGGCTGAGGCCGAAGCCGGCCTCCGGGTCGGCGCGCGCGATCGTCAGCGCATCGCAGAACACCGCGCCCAGGCCGCGTGCGCGGATCTCGTCCATCGTGAATACGCGCACGCCGAGGCTGTCGAGCAGGTGGCGCTCCTCCGCCTCCCAGATGCGCGCACCGACCACGCAGGTGCGCGCCGGGTCGAGCGCCGGGCCACGGATCCCGGCGAGCGCAGCGTGCCCCAGGCCAAACAGGGCCGCCAGCGGCATGCCGTGGATGTTGCCGGAGTGGGTGGTGGCGTCGGTATGGCTGTCGAGGTGGGCGTCGATCCACACCATGCCGGGTGCGCGTCCACGTGCGCGCCCGATGCCACGCCAAGTGCCGGTGGCGATCGCGTGATCGCCGCCGATCACGAGCGGAAAGTGTCCTGCCGGCAGCGCGGCGAGGTGATCGGCGAGGCGGCGCGCAAAGCGGGCGCAGACTTCCATGCCGACATCCATGGTGCTGCCAGGTGCCGGCGTGGCCGCGCTCGGTGCAAGGGTCTCGACCCATTCGGCGCTTGAGCCGATCGCACGCAAACGTCGCACCAGCGGGCGCGCCTGCAGGACCGCAGGCGCGCCCGCGCTGCCCGGATCGGGCGCCCCAAGTGCCGATGCTGCGCCGATGATGCTGACGAGCGCATGTGGCGGGCGCAGTTTACCGGGGCTGGTCGTCATCGCACACCTCCTGCTTCTTGATAGTGGCCGGCAGGGGACAACGCAAGGGATTCGGCGGGGCTTTGGGCGAGGGCGGGAGATTCTCTTCCAGGGGCCGGAGTCAGTCGTGGTTCCGGTGCCCGGAAAAAGCTCGTGGCCGCCGCCGCTCCTGCAGGAGCCGGTGCGGGCATTGGGGGGAGGGGGCGGAGGGCGGGTTGCGCTGCAGGCGCCGTGCGAGTCGCGAGGGGTGGGTGCTGCGGCCGAGCGAATCCGCGCCGCCGGTGTTCAGCCGAACAGGCGGTAGAGTTCCAGCCCGAGCAGGCTCATGGCAATCGCGCCGATGACGAGCAGCAGGCGGTTCTGTGTGCGCTGGGTGTTGGCGAGTTCGTCCAGGCGCTGCTGCTGCGCGCTCTGGTGGCGGGTCGATTCGGTGAGGGCGTGGTGCACCAGGCGCGGCAACTGCGGCAGCGTGCCGGCCCAGGCCGGCGCTTCTTCCTTGACGCCGCGCACCAGCGCACGCACGCCCATGCGCTCGTCCATCCAGCGCTCGAGGAAGGGCTTGGCGGTCTTCCACAGGTCGAGCTCGGGGTCGAGTTGGCGACCCAGGCCTTCGATGTTGAGCAGGGTCTTCTGCAGCAGCACGAGCTGGGGCTGCACTTCCATCTCGAAGCGGCGCGCGGTCTGGAACAGGCGCAACAGGGTCTTGCCGAACGAGATGTCCTTGAGCGGCTTGTCGAAGATCGGCTCGCACACCGTGCGGATCGCCGCCTCGAACTCGTCCACCCGCGTCTTCGCCGGCACCCAGCCTGCCTCGATGTGGGCGAGCGCGACGCGGTGGTAGTCGCGCTTGAAGAAGGCGAGGAAGTTGGTTGCGAGGTAGTTCTTGTCCACCTCGTTGAGCGTGCCCATGATGCCGAAGTCGAGCGCGATGTAGCGCCCGTCCTGGTGCACGAAGATGTTGCCCGGGTGCATGTCGGCGTGAAAGAAGCCGTCGCGGAACACCTGCGTGAAGAAGATCTCCACCCCCGCGCGCGACAGCGCTTTCATGTCGTTGCCCTGGGCGAGCAGCGCAGGGGTCTGCGAGATCGGAACGCCGCGCATGCGCTCCATCACCATGACCTTGCGCCCGCACCAGTCCCAATAGACCTCGGGCACGATCAGCAGCGACGAATCCTTGAAGTTGCGCCGCAACTGCGAGCAGTTGGCGGCCTCGCGCATCAGGTCGAGCTCGTCATGCAGGTACTTGCTGAACTCGGCGACCACCGCGCGCGGCTTGAGCCGGCGGCCTTCGGGCCAGATCTTCTCCAGCAGGACGGCGGCGACTTCGAGCAGCGCGAGGTCGTGCTCGATGACGCGCTCGATGCCCGGGCGCAGCACCTTGACGGCGACGTCGGTACCGTCGGGCAGACGCGCGAAATGCACCTGCGCCACCGAGGCCGAGGCCACCGGAGTGCGCTCGAAGTCGTCGAAGACCTCGTCGATCGGGCGGCCGTAGAAGCCTTCCAGCACGTCGAGCGCCTGCTCGGTGGGGAAGGGCGGCACGCGGTCCTGCAGCAGGGCGAGCTCGTCGGCGAGGTCGGGCGGCAGCAGGTCGCGCCGGGTCGACAGCATCTGACCGAACTTGACGAAGATCGGCCCGAGCGACTCCAGCGCCTGGCGCAGGCGCGCGCCGCGCGACTCGGTGTAGGTGCGCCAGAAGAACACCTTGTGCCAGATGTGCGCCAGCCTTCCGCTGCTGTCGGCGTCGAGCACCATGCGGTCGAGCCCGAAGCGCAGGCTGACGGAGACGATCTTGGCGAGGCGGAAGAGGCGCACGGTGGTCGGGCCGGATAAGGCAAAGCGCGGACTTTAGCCCGAAAGCGGCGCGGGGGGAACGCGTGCTCGAGTGGCTGCCGTCTTCGCTGGAGCGGGCTTGCCCGCGAACATTGCCCTGTTGTGCAACCTGCGCTCACATCCTCGCCCGGGCGGCGCCTTGCGATCCGCTATAATCGCGCGTTTCGAATTAATCCCGAGTGCCATGAGCGCCGACCCGAAAGTCCTGCTGTCCGATCTGCTCAAGAGCGCGCTGAAGAGCGTCGCGCCCGATCTGGTCGACACCCCCATCCTGCTCGAGCGCCCGAAGCAGGCGAACCACGGCGACTTCGCGACCAACCTCGCGCTGCAACTGGCCAAGCCGCTCAAGCGCAACCCGCGCGAGCTCGCCGGGCTGCTGTTGGCCGAGTTGCCGGCGTCCGGACTGGTGGCCAGGGCCGAAGTTGCCGGCGCCGGCTTCATAAACTTCACCCTCGCCGCCGACGCCAAGACCGCGGTCGTGCGCGAGGTGCTGGCCGGGGGGGCAGATTTTGGTCGCGGCGCCGGCAAGGGCGTCAAGGTGCAGGTGGAGTTCGTGTCCGCCAACCCGACCGGCCCGCTGCACGTCGGCCACGGCCGCGGCGCGGCCTATGGGGCCTCGCTGGCGGACGTGCTGGCCTTCGCCGGTTACGAGGTGACGCGCGAGTACTATGTCAACGACGCCGGGCGCCAGATGGACATCCTGGCGCTGTCGACCTGGCTGCGCTACCTCGCCTTCTTCGGCATCGAGATCCCGTTCCCCCCCAATGCCTACCAGGGCGACTACGTGATCGACATGGGCCGCGACATGCGCGACGCCCACCAGGACCGCTTCGCCCAGGTCACGCGCGAGCAGATCCTCGCCGGCACGCCCGGCCTGCCGCTGGCCGAGCGCAAGGACGACGAGTCCAGGCAGCAGCGCGAGGAACACCTCGACGCGCTGATCGCCAACGCCAAGAAGCTGCTCGGCGATGACTATGGCTGGGTGCATGGTTTTGCGCTCAACGAGCAGCTCGGCGACGGCCGTGACGACCTCGGCGAGTTCGGCGTACGCTTCGACAAGTGGTTCTCGGAGCAGAGCCTGTTCGACACCGGCCTGGTCGAGCGCGCGGTGACCCAGCTCGAGCAGCACGGCCACATCTACCTGCAGGACGGCGCCAGGTGGTTCCGCTCGACGGCCTTCGGCGACGAGAAGGACCGCGTGGTGCAGCGTGAGAACGGCCTGTACACCTACTTCGCCTCCGACATCGCCTACCACCTCAACAAGTACGAGCGCGGCTTCGATCGCATCATCGACATCTGGGGCGCCGACCATCACGGCTACATCCCGCGGGTGAAGGGCGCTATCGCCGCGCTCGGGCTCGACCCGGTCAGGCTCGAGGTCGCGCTGGTGCAGTTCGCGGTGCTGTACCGCGACGGCCAGAAGACCTCGATGTCCACCCGCTCGGGCGAATTCGTCACCCTGCGCGAGCTGCGCCGCGAGGTCGGCAACGACGCCTGCCGTTTCTTCTATGTGCTGCGCAAGTCCGACCAGCACCTCGACTTCGACCTCGACCTCGCCAAGAGCCAGAGCAACGAGAACCCGGTGTACTACGTGCAGTACGCCCACGCCCGCGTGTGCTCGGTGCTCAACCAGTGGGGTGGCGAGGCCGCTGATCTGGCCACTGCCGACCTCGGCCTGCTGCACAATGAGCGCGAACTCGCGCTGTGCGCGCGCCTGGCTGCTTTCCCGGAACTCGTGCAGGACGCCGCCGCCGGCTACGCGCCGCATCAGATCGCCTTTTACCTCAAGGACCTCGCGGCCGACTTCCATAGCTGGTACAACGCCGAGCGCATGCTGGTCGAGGACGAGGCAGTGAAGCTCGCTCGCCTCGCGCTGGCCGCCGCAGCACGTCAGGTGCTGGTCACCGGCTTGAAGATGCTGGGCGTGTCCGCGCCCGAGTCGATGTGACGCAGGGAGCGCAATCGTGAGTCGAGATCGAAAACCCACGCGCCGGCCCGCGCGCGCACCGGCAAAGAGCGCCGGCGGCACGCTGATCGGCATCTTCATCGGGCTCGTGTTCGGTGCGCTGATCGCGGCCGGCGCCGCGTGGTATTTCACCCGCAGCAATCCCTTCCAGGCCGCGCCGGTGGCGCCGCGCGTGCAGGCCCCTGCTGACCAGGGACCGGCGGCGCTGCCCGGCAAGCCCGGCGACCGGCCGGTGGCCAAGCAGGACTTCGAGTTCTACCGCATCCTGCCGCAGGGCGAGAATGTGCCCTCGGCGGCGGCTCCGGTCGTGGCGGTCCCCGCACCCCGGGTACAGGCGCCGCCGGTGCCCGTGCAGCAGCCGCCGGCGCCGGTGGTGGAGGCCTCGGTGCAGCCCGCAGCTTCCGCGCCCGCAGCGCCGCAGCGTTCCGAGCGCATCTACCTGCAGGTGGGTTCGTTCGAGAATCCGTCGGAGGCCGACAATCTCAAGGCCAGGCTCGCGCTCTCCGGCATCCAGGCGAGCGCGCAGCGCACCCAGTTGGCCGACGGGCGCATAGTCCATCGCGTGCGCGTGGGGCCGTTCGGCAAGCCCGAAGACATGAATCCGATGCGTGCCCGCCTCGCCGAGGCGGGCTTTAACGCCTCGGTCAGCCGCAACCCGTAGCTGCGGCAGGCCGGGGGGAACGTCCGCCGCCGCGTCGCGTCACAGCAAGCCCTAGAACACGGAGTACCGCATGAACCGTCGTGATGCCCTCAAGCTGGCCGGTCTGGCCTTCGCCCTCCCCGCTGCAAGCATCGCGCGAGCAGACGAGCCCTTCCAGATCATCGAGCCTGCCCAAAAGGCGGATGATCCGTCGAAGATCGAGGTGCTGGAGTTCTTCCACTATGGCTGCCCGCACTGCCGCGACTTTCATCCGCTGATCACCGCGTGGAAGAAGAAGCTGCCGGCTGACGTTGCCTTCCGCGCGGTGCCGGCGGTGTGGAACAACGCTCAGCTCGGCGGACTCGCGCGCCTCTACTACACCGCCGAGATCACCGGCGACCTCGCTGCCCTCGAGCCGGCGATCTTCGCCGCGGTACAGGACGACAAGCGCCCGCTGTTCAACGAGCAGCAGGTTGGCGAGTGGATCGCCGGCAAGGTTGGCGATGCGGCGAAATTCCTCGACACCTACAAGTCCTTCGGCGTCGGCTCCCTGGTGCAGCGCGCCGACCAGCTCGCGCGTGCGATGAAGATCCAGGGGGTACCGGCGCTGGTGATCGGCGGCCGCTACATGACCTCGGCCTCGCTCAGCGGCAGCCACGAGAACACGCTCAAGGTTGCCGATGACCTGATCGCCCGCGTGCGCAAGGAGCGCGAAGGCAAATGAGCGACCACGATGAAGCCCAGTCCCGGCCGGTCGCGCCCGCGCCGGCCGCAGCTGACAGCGCCGAACGCCGGCGCATCCAGCGTTTCCTGGCCTTGCGCCGCGGCGAGCCCTGGTTCTGGGTCGTCATCGATGGCGAGCGCGTGCCGCTGCGTGACATTTCGGTCGATGGTTTCGCGATCACCGCCGAGGCCCCGCCGGCCGCTGGCGAAGCCTTCGCGTTCGAACTCCATCGCGAAGGCGTGCCCGACCGCATCCGCGGCCGGGCACAGTCGGTCAACTTCATCGCCTCGGTGTCTCAGGCAGGGTGCCGGTTCCTGGCGCTAGAGGGCGATGGCTCCGATCGCCTGCGCGACTGGCTGGTGGCGCTGGTGATCATGAACGCCAGCGTGCGCATCAGCGAAAAGGACGCGGCGACGATCGTCGCCGGGCCCTCGCTGATCTGAAACGCCACACCCGACGGCGCCAAGCGCCGAAAATAGTGATAAGCCGCCTCAGGACCAGCAGGCGGCTTTTCCAGTTTCGGCACTGTCAGCGCGCGGTCGGCGAGAGCCCCCCGCGTCGCGCCCGGCTCTTCTGCATGAACCACACCAAGGTGAGCACGCCCAGCGCGGGGATGAACATCCACTCCTTGGCCGGCCGTTCAGGCGAGGGCACTTCGATCCTGGCGATCGTGAAGCCTTGCTCCAGCCCCAGCTTCTCGGCCCGGGTGCCGAAGCGGACTGCAGCGACCTGCACCTCCTCTCCCAGCGTCATCATCGTGACGCCCATCTTCCCCAGACGCTCGGACGCGCTCGGCGCGGTATCGCCCAGCGGCAGCAGCACGCCCTTGGACACGTCCTCGCCCTCCAGCGACATGCCTTGAACCCATACGCGCAGGTTGGCGTTGCGGGGGGCTTGCTCGACCAGGCGCGTCAGCTCGGTGGGCGGGACTTCCACGTAGGGTGGGTAAATCATGTCCATCCAGAACCCCGGACGGAACAGGCTGAAGGTCACGAGCAGCAGCAGCGCCGATTCATGCAGCCTGCTGCGGGTGACGAACCAGCCCTGGGTACCCGCGGCGAACATGAGGTTGGCAAGGATCGCACTGGTCACCGTGAGCAGGAACGACCACACCGAATCGACGCCGATCATCAGCAATTGAGTGTTGAAGATGAACATGAAGGGCAGGATCGCGGTGCGCATCGAGTACATGAAGGCCTGCACGCCCGCCGCGATCGGGTCGCAGCGCGCGATCCCCGCCGCCGCATAGGACGCCAGGCCCACCGGTGGCGTCACGTCTGCCATCAGGCCGAAGTAGAAGACGAACAGGTGCACCGCGATCAGCGGCACCAGCAGGCCGCTCTGCGCGCCCACCTCGACCACCACCGGTGCCATCAGCGTCGACACCACGATGTAGTTCGCGGTAGTCGGCAGTCCCATGCCGAGGATCAGGCAGATCACGGCCACCAGCAGCAGCATCAACATCAGGTTGCCGCCCGACACCGCCTCCACGAATTCGGTCAGCACCAGGCCGATGCCGGTCAGGGTGACGGTGCCGACGATGATGCCTGCGGTCGCCGTAGCAACGCCGATGCCGATCATGTTGCGTGCACCGGTGACGAGCCCGGTGTGCAGGTCGCCCAAGCCCTGCCTGACTGCGGCGCCCACGTCGCCGGTGCCGCGCATGATGGCCTTCAGTGGACGATGAGTGACGAGGATGAAGATCATGAACATGGTCGCCCAGAACGCCGACAGCGCCGGGGAGAGTTCTTCGACCATCAGATTCCAGATCAGGGCGACGACCGGAAGCAGGTAGTACAGCCCGGTCTTGAGCGTCGGCCCCGTTTCCGGCAGTTCGGTCAGCGGCTGGTTGGGGTCGTCCATGTGCAGGTCGGGGGTCTTCGCGGCGTACCACAGCAGGCCGAGATACGCGAAGAGCATCAGCACCCCGATCACGATCATCGAGGCATCACCGGCGACGGTCTTGATCCATCCCATCCCGTAGTAGATCAGGCCAGCCAGGATGATCAGGCCCGAAACGGTGAGGCCGAAGGACAGCAGGCGCGAGCCGGCCGATTTCTTCGTGCGCCGCGGCAGCCCCCGGATGTCGGCCTTGAGTGCCTCGAGGTGAACGACGTAAAACAATGCGATGTACGAGATGATCGCGGGCAGGAAGGCGTGCTTGATGACCTCGGTGTACGGAATGCCGACGTATTCGACCATCAGGAAAGCCGCGGCGCCCATCACCGGCGGCATGATCTGGCCGTCCACCGAAGCGGCGGCCTCCACCGCCGCGGCCTTTTTCGGGGCGTAACCCACACGCTTCATCAACGGAATGGTGAACGTCCCGGTGGTGACCACGTTGGCGATCGACGAGCCGGAGATCAGGCCGGTGCTGGCCGACGCGAGAACGGCGGCCTTCGCCGGGCCGCCGCGCAGATGACCGAGCAGGGAGATCGCGGACTTGATGAAGTAATTGCCCGCGCCCGCCGTCTCCAGCAGCGAGCCGAACAGCACAAACAGAAAGATGAAGCTGGTCGACACGCCCAGGGCGACCCCGAACACGCCTTCGGTGGTCAGCCAGAGGTGGCTCATGCCTTTCGCCAGGGAGGCGCCGCGGTGGGCGATGACGTCGGGCATGTAGGGGCCGAGGAACACGTAACCGATGAACACGGCCGACAGGATCACCATTGGCAGCCCGAGCGCCCGCCGTGCCGCCTCCAGCAGCAGGATCAGGCCGCACACGGCCACCACCAGATCCATCGTGGTCGGAAGCCCTGGCCGCCCGGCCAGTTCCCGATAGAACAGGAACAGGTAGGCCATGCAGAATGCGCCGACTCCCGCCAGCACCCAGTCGCCGACCGGGATCCGGTCGCGTGGGGAACGCTTCAGGGCCGGGTAGGCGAGGAAGGCCAGGAACACCGCCAGCGCCAGATGCACCGAACGCGCCTCGGTGTCGTTGAACACGAACACGCCGAACGTGAACGGCAGTGGCGATGCGATCCAGAGCTGCAGCAGCGACCAGCCGAGGGCGACCAGAAGCAGGACTTTCGCTGCGAATCCAGTCGGCTTTCGTCCTCCGGTGTCGGTCTCGGCGACGATCTTCTTCAGCTCTTCGTCGGACAGCTCGAAGGTGGCCTTGTCCTTGTTTTCGTCCGGGCGGATCATGACGGGCGCCTCTCAGGTTCGTGACGGAGACAAAAAACGGCGGGAACCAGGGGTCGCCGCCGTTGGTGCAGCAGAAACCGGCGCCCGGTCGCGGGACGCCGGCCGGCGGAGTTACATCCAGCCCTTTTCCTTGTAGTACTTCACTGCGCCTTCATGCAGCGGCGCGGACAGGCCGTCCTTGACCATGTGCTTCGGGTCGAGGTTGGCAAAGGCCGGGTGCAGCTTCTTGAAGTCCTCGAAGTTCTCGAACACCGCCTTGACCAGGATGTAGACCGTGTCGGCCGGCACCTTGGACGAGCTCACGATGCTCGCCACCACGCCGAAGGTGTCGGTCGGGTTCGGGTTGCTGGCGTACAGGCCGCCCGGGATCTGCACCTTGGCGAAGTAGGGGTGATCGGCGACCAGCTTGTCGACCGCCGGGCCGGTGATCGACACCAGCTTGGCGCCGCAGGTGGTGGTCGGGTCCTGGATGTTGGCGGCCGGGTGGCCGACGACGTAGGCGAAGCCGTCGATCTTGTTGTCGCACAGCGCGGCGCTGTGCTCGTCGGGCTTGAGCTCGGACACCAGCGAGAAGTCGGATTCGGACATGCCCATCGCCGGCAGCAGCATCGCCATCGTCGCGCGCTGGCCCGAGCCCGGGTTGCCGACGTTGAAGCGCTTGCCCTTGAAGTCTTCCATCTTGGCGACGTTGGCTTCCTTGCGCGACAGCACGGTCAGCGGCTCGGGGTGCAGCGCGAACACCGCGCGCAGATCGCTCACCGGGCCGCCGTCCTTGAACTGGGCCTCGCCCTTGATGGCGTTGAACTGCACGTCGGACTGCGCCACGCCGAAGTCGAGCTCGCCGGCCTTGATCGTGTTCACGTTGTAGACCGAGCCGCCGGTGCTCTCGACCGAGCAGCGCAGGCCGTGCTGGGCGCGGTCCTTGTTGATCAGGCGGCAGATCGCGCCGCCGGCGGCGTAATACACGCCAGTCACGCCTCCGGTGCCGATCGTGATGAACTTTTGCTGGGCATGCGCGGGGGTGGCGCCGAGCGAGGCGACCAGCGCGAAGGCAGCGGCCACTGCGGTCAGTTTCTTCATGGGGTGTCTCCGTAAGGCGTGAAGAGTGAGGAGTCGCGACGCGGGGACGGTGGTGTCCGCCGCAGTCCGGACTCGCAGGCTGCCCGTGGCAACCAGCCTGCCCGCCTCCGCGGGCGAGGCAGTCCGCCACAGGCCAGGCCTCGAAGTTTTGCACAAAATGCCCCTGCGCTGCACCCGTGGTTTCCCTGAGCGGCGTCTTGCAGTGCGCTTGCGGCGCACCGTCATGGCCGGATCCAGCAGGCGAGCTCAGGGCTCGTGCCACGCCCATGGGCGCGAAGGCCGCCGGTCCGGTCGCCCGGCGGGGCCGCGCGTGCGGCGTTCTTCGCCCGGAGGAGGTGGGCGGGCGGTAGAATTCGGCCTCGACCCGGGAACCCGATCTTGGATGGACGACTCCGCACGACCTGAATCGACCGCAGCGTGGACCGATGCTGCGGGCCGGACACACGCCCGTGCCGGCGCTGATGCGCGCATTGTTTCGCTGGTGCCTTCGCTCACCGAACTGGTGTTCGATCTTGGCCTCGGCGCGCGCCTCGTGGGGCGCACCGGTTTTTGCGTGCATCCGCGTGAGGCCCTGCGTGGGGTGCCCAAGGTCGGCGGCACGAAGGATGTGAATCTCGCGCGTATCCGCGCGCTGGCGCCGACGCACGTGCTCGTCAATATCGACGAGAACCGGCTGGAGACGGTCGAGGCGCTCGCGCCGTTTGTGCCCTCGATAGTCGTCACCCATCCATGCTCGCCGCGTGACAATCTCGAGCTTTTCCGCCTGCTCGGTGGCATCTTTGGCGCCGAGGCAGCCGCCGGGCGCCTGGCTGCCGAGCTCGAGGCGGCGCTCGGCGAGGCGGCCGCGCTGCGCGTCGACATTGCGGCCGAGGCTGTGCTCTATCTCATCTGGCGCGATCCGTGGATGACGATCGCGCGTGACACCTACATCTCCGCAACGCTCGCCGAAGTCGGCTGGCATACCCTGCCGGCGGTTGAGGGCGGCGCGGTGGGCTCCGCGCGTTATCCGGCCTTCGAGTGGGATGCGGCCTGGATGGGGGAGGTCGCGCGCGTGTTGCTATCCACCGAGCCTTACCGCTTCCGCACGCAGCATGTCGCCGAGGTCGAGACCCTGGCCGGGCGGCCGGCGCTGCTGGTCGATGGTGAGATGGTGTCGTGGTATGGCAGCCGCGCAGCCCACGGCCTGCGCTGGCTGGCGGACCTGCGTCGCGGCCACGCCAGTGAAGCGGCCAGGCGCTGAGCGCGCGCGGCGCCTGCCGGTCCAGCGCGCACTGACGCGTCGCGATCCTGCGCTGGGCGCGGCGCGTAAGGCGCGTTGCGCGGAGCGGGTTTCAGGCTGGAGGCGGGCGTGTCAATGCTCGTGACAGGCACTCGGGCGTCATGATCGCGAACCGTTCGCGCACCAGGCGGTGGCGCGCGAGCCGAAGCAGCGCCTTGTCGCGGGTGAGCAGGCAGGTGGTGCCCGCCGCAGCGGCGATTTCGAGGAATTTCTGGTCGTCGGGGTCGCGGCAGGTGGGTAACGCGGTCAGCGGTTCGGGGCGGGAGACAAGCGTTGCGCGCGCGAGGTAGTCGGCGCGGAGTGCGGCCTGGCCGGACTCGTCCAGGCCGAATCGAGGGTAGGCCAGCACGTGGCGAAACTCCTCGAGCGCGTCCTCGCGGCTGTACAGCGCGCAGCCGTCGCCTTCTAGCCAGGCACGCAGCACCTGCAGCGCGGGATCGCGGAACATCCAGAGCGCGAGCACTGTGTTGGTGTCGAGGACAAGGGACGCAGGAGGGATGGGCATGCTCGGCCTCGCCGAGCCAGCGCATGCGGCGCGTGCAGCCGAATCGGGACTGCCGCCCGTGCGGGGAAAGCGCTCGGCTTGCGTTGCGCCTGCAGCGGCAAAGGCACTGGTCATGGGTTCGTTGCTGAGGAGGGCGATGTGCCGCAGGCGGGGCGCGTGTTGCAGCGTGGCAACGCTGCGCTGGCCGCTGTCCGGGAGCTGCCGGCGGTGAACGAAAAACGGGGAGGGTCACCCCTCCCCGTTGCCTGCACGACCAGGATCAGGCCGCAACCTTGGCGTCGACGCGGGCCTTGACGAAGCTGCCCGGCGCATCTTCCAGCACCTTCAGCTTGCCCTTGGCGGGGTCGCGCGGGTCGGTCTGGGCGGCGTCGTGGCCGGTCACCCAGGCTTGCCAGTCGGTCCACCAGGAGCCCGGGCTTTGCTGGGCGCCTTCGAACCAGGTCTCGCCAGTTTCGGGAAGCTTCGCGGCCGGGTTGATCCAGTAGCCGTACTTGTTGGCCGCCGGCGGGTTGACGATGCCGGCGATGTGGCCGGAGCCGCCCAGCACGAAGCGCACCGGGGCAGTGAAGCGGCGGGCGCCCATGTAGGTGCTCTTCCACGGCGCGATGTGGTCTTCGATCGCCGAGATGAAGTAGCACGGCACCTTGATCTTGGTGAGGTCGATCGGGGTGCCGTCGATCTCGATGCCGCCCGGCTCGATGAGGCGGTTTTCCATGTACATGGTGCGCAGGTAGAAGCTGTGCATGGTCGCCGGCATGCGGGTGGAGTCCGAGTTCCAGTACAGCAGGTCGAACGGGAACGGGTCCTTGCCCATCAGGTAGTTGTTCACCACGAACGACCAGATCAGGTCGTTGGAGCGCAGCATGCTGAAGGTGCCTGCCATTTCCGAGCCTTCCAGGTAGCCACGCTCGAACATCTTTTTCTCGAGGCTGGAGACCTGACCTTCATCGATGAACACGCCGAGCTCACCGGGTTCAGTGAAATCCGTCATGGTGGTGAAGAAGGTAGCCGAGGCGATGCGCTTCTGGCGCTTGGCGGCCAGATAGGCGAGCGTCGTGGCGAGCAGCGTGCCGCCCAGGCAGTAGCCGGCGGCGTTGACTTCCTTCTCGCCGGTCTGCTCTTCGATGGCGTCGAGCGCGGCGAGCACGCCGTCCTTGACGTAAGCTTCGAAGCTCTTGGCGGCAAGGCGCTCGTCCGGGTTGACCCAGGAGATCACGAACACGGTGTGGCCCTGGTCCACGCACCACTTGATGTAGGAGTTCTTCTCGCGCAGGTCGAGGATGTAGAACTTGTTGATCCAGGGCGGAACGATCAGCAGCGGCTTCTTGAGGACCTTGTCGGTGCTGGGGGTGTACTGCACCAGCTGCATCATCTCGGTCTCGAACACGACCTTGCCCGGCGTGGTGGCGACGTTCTTGCCCAGCTCGAAAGCGGTGGTGTCGGTCATCTTGACGCGCAGGTTGCCACCGCCATCCTCGACGTCGCGCAGCAGGTTGTTGAGGCCCTTGAGCAGGTTTTGACCGTGGCTCTTGACCGTCTCGCGGAAGACCTCGGGGTTGGTCATCGCGAAGTTGGACGGCGACAGCGCATCGATGTACTGGCGGGTGTAGAAGTTGACCTTCTTCTGGGTCTGGTCGTCGAGGCCGTCGACGCCGCTCACGGTGTCATGGATGTGGCGGGCGGCGATCAGGTAGGACTGCTTGATGAAGTCGAACAGGAAGTGCTCTTCCCACTCCTCGTCCTTGAAGCGCTTGTCGGTCTTCTCGGGGGAGGCGACCGGCGAACCGCTCAGACCGGCGACGCGCATCATCGAGTGCTGCCACAGCGAGAAGTAGTCCCACACCAGGTTCATCTGTGCCTGGGCGAGCTTGTAGGGGTTGGCCAGCAGCTTGGCCATCATGTCCATGAAGGCCTGGGCGATGCCGAGTTCGTCGGCCGGCGTCGAGACGCCTTTCTTGAGCTGACGATGGACGTGGTCGCTGATCAGGTGCGAGGCGCGGCGTGCGACTTCAGCGTAGGTCTTTGCGACTTCCTGGGGGTCGGGCAGGTCGCAGTGGGGGGTCTCGTTGCTGGGTGCGGCCATGTTGTTCAGGCTCCTGTTTTTGCGGCGGGGCGATCTTATTGCGGGCAAGGGGTGAAACGGATCAGGTCGTGCTCGTCTGTCTGCCTCGAGAGCGCTCCCGACTTTTCGAGGTAGTTGAGGTGAGCGATCGCTTCCCCCATGGCGAACATGACCTGGTGGGTATCGAGTTCACGCGGAAAAAGCGTCGGCAGCAATGCTGCGGCGCTTTTTGGTGTGTGGCAGGCTGCCATCAGTACCTCGCAACGTTCGCGATGGTGTTCGACGAGTTGGTCCACGCGTGCCCGTATACCCTTGAAAGGTTTGCCGTGCGATGGTAGCACGAGCGTGTCATCGGGTAGCGTGCAGAATTCCCGCAATGAGTTGATGAACCAGCCCAGCGGGTCGCCATGTGGCGTCGCAGCATAGACGCTGACGTTGGTCGAGATGCGCGGCAGCAGCATATCGCCGGCGATCAGTATGCCGAGCTCGGCGCAGTACAGGCTGGCATGTTCAGGAGCGTGGCCGAAGCCCACGATCACGCGCCAGGTGTACGCACCGATGCGGATCTCGTCGCCGTCGAACATGCGTTCGTGACGGCCCGGCACCTGTGGCGCGCCGATGCGGTAGGCGTTGTCACGCGTGGCGAGCGCCTCGCAGCGCATCTCGTCGAGGCCGTGGCGGCGGAACTGTTCGACCATGTCGGTGGCAGAATAGCCGGGTAACTGGTGCCACACCGCCTGTGCGGCGAGGAACTCGCCCTGGGTCATGTGGATGGCGGCATCGTCGCGCGCGGCGAGCCAGGTGGCGAGGCCGATGTGGTCGGGGTGATGGTGGGTGACCACGATCCGCCGCAGTGGTCGGCCGTCTGCGGCGAGCACCGTGTTCCACGCTTCGCGTGTTTCGTCACGGGCGAAACCGCAGTCGACGACGGCGAGGGCGTCGCCGTCGTCGAGCAGCCACAGATTGATGTGGTCGAGCGCGAACGGCAGGCGCATGCGCACCCACCGCACGCCGGGGGCCACCTCGATTGCTTGGCCGTGAGCGGGCAGGCTGTCGAATGGGTACTCGAGTTCCGGGAGGGAGGGCGGTGTCATGGGGTCATCCTCGATCGATTGGGGGGCGCGCGCTCTGCGCTTGTTGCCGGGTCGGCGCGGTTGTCGCTTGCGTACGACGGTCCGGCGCGAGCGTCCGGTGCCGCAAGCTTGCGCGCGAGGCCGGACATGCCTGCCCGAAGAGGCCGCGCGGCTGCGATGACGTTAACGTTAACGTATTAACGGGCATAATTACACTCTCTATGGAGACTTGATGATGCGACCCGAAATGCCCCAGTTCCAGCCTCGTGATCCCGGCTACGCCGAGCGTGTGCGGGAGAGCTTCGGCCTGCAGCAGGCGATGGGCCTGATCGGCGCCGAGTTGGCGGTGGTGGAGCCGGGCTATACCGAGATCCACCTGCCGTTCAAGGCGGATATCTCCCAGCAGCACGGCTTCATCCACGGAGGCGTGGTCGGCATGATCGCCGACTCGGCGGCAGGCTATGCGGCCAACACGCTGACGCCGGCCGATACCAGCGTGCTGACCGTGGAATACAAGCTCAACCTGGTGGCCCCCGCCGATGGCGAACGCCTGGTTGCGCGCGGCGAGGTGGTCAAGCCGGGGCGCACCCTGATCATCACCAAGGCCGAGGTGTTCGCCATCCGCGACGGAAAGTGGACGCTGTGTGCGTTGATGCAGCAGACCATCATGGCCATGCACGGCAAGAAGGAGCGTCCCGCCTGAGTGTGACCGTCGCATCCATCATCCGAGATCCAGCATCCAACCACCGAGGAATTCCGCGATGCCTTCCCGTCTGTGCGCCTTGAGCGCCACCGACACTGTCGAACTTGAGCATGTCCGTAGTTTCTTCCGCCAGTACGCGGCCTGGCTCGGGGTCGATCTGAGTTTCCAGGGCTTCGCCGACGAGATAGCGAACCTGCCCGGGGCCTACGGTGCGGCCGATGGCCGCCTGTTTTACGCCGAGGTCGATGGCAAGCCGGCAGGCTGTGTGGGTGTCCGGCGCTTCTCGGAAGGCGTGTGCGAGATGAAGCGGCTGTACGTCGATCCCGCCTTCAGAGGTCACGGCCTGGGGCGCAAGCTCGCGCTGGCGGCGATCAAGGCGGCGCGCCTGTTCGGCTATCGTCGCATCCTGCTCGATACCATCCCGTCGATGCGGATCGCGGTCAAACTCTACCGCGAGCTGGGGTTCTCGGAGGCCCCCGCCTATTATCCCTCGCCGATCGAGGGCACGATCTTCCTCACCCTGGATCTGGAAAACTGGTCAGAGGACGAGGTCAACAACGAGAACCTCTTCCACCTCTTCGACTACAACCAGGCGTGGTCGCGCCAGATGCAGCAGATCGACCCCGGCTTCTTCGGCAAGCTCGCCAAGCTGCAAAGTCCGGAATACCTTTGGATCGGCTGCTCCGACTCGCGCGTACCGGCCAACCAGATCGTCGGACTGCTGCCGGGCGAGGTGTTCGTCCACCGCAACATCGCCAACGTGATCGTGCATACCGACCTCAACGCGCTGGCGGTGATCCAGTACGCGGTCGACGTGCTCGGCGTCAAGCACATCATGGTGGTCGGCCACTACGGCTGCGGCGGCGTCAAGGCGGCGCTCGAGCGCACCCGAGTGGGCCTGACCGACCTTTGGCTGCGCCATGTGCAGGACGTGCATGTGCGCCATCTGCAGGCGGTCGACGCGCTGCCGCCCGAGTTGCGCCACGATCGCCTGTGCGAACTCAACGTCATCGAGCAGGTGGCGAATGTGGCGCAGACGGTGGTCGTGCAGGACGCCTGGCGGCGCGGCCAGCGCCTGACCGTGCATGGCTGGATCTACGGCCTCAAGGACGGTCTCATCCGCGACCTCGGGGTCAACGTCGGCCGCCCACAGGATCTGATGCCGCGCTATGCCGCGGCGCTCGAAGCGCTCGGCAACTGAGCGCGAAACGTCCCAACCGGACAACGTTACAGGAGAGTTCCGCATGTCTGATCCCGTCGTCATCGTTTCCGTCGCCCGCACCCCGCTGGGGGGGTTCCAGGGCGACCTGTCCAGCCTGACCACACCCCAGCTTGGCGCCGTTGCGATCAAGTCGGCGGTCGAACGCGCCGGCCTCCAGTCCAAGCAGGTGCAGGAGGTCATCATGGGCTGCGTGCTGCCGGCCGGTCTCGGCCAGGCGCCTGCCCGCCAGGCTGCGCTCGGTGCCGGATTGCCGCTATCGGCCGGCTGCACCACGATCAACAAGGTGTGCGGTTCGGGCATGAAGGCCACCATGCTGGCGCACGACCTGCTGCTCGCCGGCAGCAACGAGATCATGGTCGCCGGCGGCATGGAGTCCATGTCCAATGCGCCCTATCTGCTGCCCAAGGCGCGTGGCGGATACCGCCTCGGCCATGGCCAGATGATGGACCACATGTTCCTCGATGGCCTCGAAGACAGCTACTCGAAGGAGAACAGGGGCCGCCTGATGGGCACCTTCGCCGAGGACTGCGCCGGGCATTTCAACTTCACCCGCCAGGCGCAGGACGACTTCGCCATTGCCTCCACGACCCGCGCCCAGGCCGCGATCAACAACGGTGACTTCACCTGGGAAGTGACGCCGGTGACCGTGTCCGGTCGCAAGGGCGACGTGGTCGTCGACAAGGACGAGCAGCCGCTCAAGGCGCAGATCGACAAGATCCCCAGCCTCAAGCCCGCGTTCAGGAAGGACGGCACCGTCACCCCGGCGAATTCGAGCTCCATTTCGGATGGCGCCGCCGCGCTGGTGCTGATGCGCAAATCCACCGCCGACGAGCTCGGCCTCGAGCCGGTGGCCACCATCGTCGGCCACGCCACCCACGCGCAGGAGCCGGCGCTGTTCACCACCGCGCCGGTGGGCGCTATGCAGAAGGTGCTGGCCAAGGCCGGCTGGACCACCGAGCAGGTCGACCTGTGGGAGATCAACGAGGCCTTCGCCGTCGTCACCATGGCGGCGATGCACGAGATGAAGCTGCCGCACGACAAGGTCAACGTCAATGGCGGCGCCTGCGCGCTCGGCCACCCGATCGGCGCCTCGGGCGCGCGCATCCTGGTCACGCTGATCGGCGCGCTGCGCAAGCGCGGCCTCAAGCGCGGCGTGGCCAGCCTGTGCATCGGCGGCGGCGAGGCGACCGCGATGGCGATCGAGGTCGATTCCTCGGTGGCCTGCGGCTAAGGAGAGCAACACATGATTCTGACTCAAGAGCAGGAACTCATCCGCGACTCGATGCGCGCCTTCGCGCAGGAGCGCCTGGCCCCCTTCGCCGCGGAATGGGACCGCAACCACACCTTCCCGCGCGAAGCGCTGAAGGAACTCGCCGAGCTCGGCGCGCTCGGCATGGTGGTGCCCGAGGAGTGGGGCGGCGCCGGCATGGACTACATGAGCCTGGTGCTGACGCTGGAAGAAATCGCCGCCGGCGACGGCGCCACCTCGACCATCGTCAGCGTGCAGAACTCGCTGCCCTGCGGCATTCTCAACCGCTTCGGCAACGACGCGCAGAAGGAAGCCTGGCTGAAGCCGCTCGCGCGCGGCGAGAAGCTCGGCTGCTTCTGCCTCACCGAGCCGCACGTGGGTTCGGACGCCTCCGCGATCCGCACCAGCGCGGTGCGCGACGGCAACGAGTGGGTCTTGAACGGCGTCAAGCAGTTCATCACCACCGGCAAGCACGCCGACGTCGCCATCGTGTTCGCGGTCACCGACAAGGCCGCCGGCAAGAAGGGCATCACCTGCTTCCTCGTGCCCGCGAGCGCGCCCGGCTATCAGGTCGGCCGCATCGAGGAGAAGATGGGCCAGAAGGCCTCTGACACCACCCAGATCCTGTTCGAGGACTGCCGCATCCCCGCGGATTCGGTCGTGGGCCAGGAAGGCGAGGGCTACAAGATCGCGCTCTCCAACCTCGAAGCCGGCCGCATCGGCATCGCCGCGCAGTGCCTGGGCATGGCGCGCGCGGCGCTGGAGGCGGCGGTCAAGTATGCGCAGGAGCGCGAGAGCTTTGGCAAGCCGATCTTCGAGCACCAGGCGGTCAACTTCCGCCTCGCCGACATGGCGACCCAGCTCGAGGCCGCGCGCCAGCTCGTGTGGCACGCCGCCAGCCTCAAGGACGCCGGCCGTCCCTGCCTCAAGGAAGCCTCGATGGCGAAGCTGTTCGCCTCCGAGATGGCCGAGCGCGTGTGCTCGGACGCCATCCAGGTGCACGGCGGCTACGGCTACGTCAGCGACTTCCCGGTCGAGCGCATCTACCGCGACGTGCGCGTC
>JBEOKH010000113.1:0-8053 GCA_040275625.1 Thauera sp.
AGCATGTACAGCGACCGCACACTGAGTCCGGCGTGCTGGGCCAGCCGCTCGGCGGTGATCTCGTGGCGGATGTTGTCGTCGATGTACTTGACCACGCGCGCGAAGCAGCGCGCCTGCGCGTCGGGCTCGTGGTGGAGGATGCCGTGATCGAGCGCGGCGATGAGCTTGCACGCGAGCAGGCGCGCGTAGTGGTGCAGCACCTCGGATGGGGCGCTGTCCGCCTCGAGCTCGCGCCACACCAGGTCGCACAACTGCATGAAGCGCTGCAGTTCCTCAAGCCGCAACGGACTTGAACCGAAGGCCGCGCCGCGCTCAGGCTTGATCCAGTCGTGCTCGACGCAGACCTCATCCACGGTCTTGAGCGGAAGCCTGACAACGAGGCTGTCGAAGTCGTCCGAGCAGTCGGTGACGTCAGGTGCGTCGTCGGCATGCAGCACGACGTGGCCGGCGCCGAGCGGGCGGACATGGCCAGCCAGCAGCAAGCGACAGTGACCGCGCAGGATCAGGCGGATCTCGCAGCAGCGCTCCGGCGCTGCCGCATCCGCGGGGCGCGATCGAGCAAGATCGACGACGCGGCCGGTCGCATGCGACGCGTTGGCCAGTGCGCCATTGAAGCGAAGCGGGGATTGATGCGCGATGGCGGCATCCATGCGATGCAGGCTCGACTCGGGGACACGCATTGCAGGGACTCCGGTGAGGGCAGCACGCGCCGATGGCCCGTACCTGTGCGCCTCTCCCCCTGTCCTTTTACCTGAGAGTTTCGACTCCTGATGGAGTTCGCCCCTTCGGTGGGTCGCCCGCCATGCTGCGGCGTGCGACCTCTCTCCAGTCGGCTGATCGGATCTGCGGTTCCTTGTGCCTGAGCGATCATGGGAGCTTGCGCCTTCGGCGGAGGCGCCAGGCGCCTCTCTCTCCCGCAGATTTCTCGAGATTATATAGTTTTATCGGTGACAAGCAAGCCAAAGCAGCGCAAGCACGGGAGCAAGGCAGGATTCGCGGCTTCCGCCGCTCCTACGGGGTGGTGACCGCGCGGGCGGGAGCGGCGGAAGGCGTGAACACCAGCGTTCCGTCGCGCGTCACGGCCGCCGGGCCGCAGGTCACGGCCGCCGGGCCGCAGTTCACGGCCGCCGGGCCGATGTTCGCGGCTGCCGCCGCTCCTACAGCGCGCCCAGTGCGCGGCGGTGACCGGATGCGCAACGGAAGCCCGTAGGAGCGGCGGCAGCCACGAACCTTTGGCCGTGTTCACTGCGTGCAATCGCCCTGCATGACGAAGGCAGGCCCCCACGCCCTGGACAATGAACCCGCGGGAATAAGCTCGGGCAATATCAATCTTTGTAACGCATAAAGACGACCGCTAAGCTGCGCCATCCGCAAACCGCCGCCCGCCCCGATGCCACTCCCAGAGATCTCCGCGCCGCTTTTCGTCGGCCTCGTCCTCGTCGTCCTGTTCGCCGCCTTCGTGCGCGAGTGGGTGAAGCCCGATGTGGCGGCGATGGTGGCGGTCGGCGCGCTGCTCGCCGCGGGCGTGCTGAACACGCGGGAGGTGCTCGGCGTGTTCGGCAACAGCGCGCCGATCACCATCGCCTGCCTGTTCATCATCAGCGGCGCCTTGTCGCGCACGGGTTGCGTGGACCAGCTCGGCGAATGGCTCGCCGCCGCGGCCGGTGCGGGCGAGCGCCGCCTGCTGCTGGCGCTGATCGCCGCCTGCCTGCTGGTGTCGCCGTTCATCAACAACACGCCGGTGGTGATGGTGATGATCCCGGCGGTGATCGCGGTGGCGAACCGCCAGGGGCTGTCGCCGTCGCGGCTGCTGATCCCGCTCTCCTACGCCACCATCCTCGGCGGGCTGATCACCATGGTCGGCACCTCGACCAACATCCTGGTCGATGGCGTCGCGCGCGAGCAGGGCCTGGCGCCGTTCTCGATGTTCGAGATCAGCCTGCCGGCGATGCTGATGGCCCTGGTCGGCAGCGCCTTCATGCTGGTGTTCGCACCCCGCCTGCTGCCGGTGCGCGAGACCCTGAGCCAGCAGTTCGGCGCCGGCGAGCGCTGGTTCCTGACCGAGCTCTTCGTACCCGAGGGCTCGCACCTGGCCGGCCGGAGCCTGCGCGAGGCGCGCCTGTCCAACGGCATCGTCAAGGTGCTGAACCTGGTGCGCGGGGACACCGAGCTCGCCGATCCCGCCCCCGACACCCGGCTCGAGGTCGGCGACCGCCTGGTCGTACACAGCCGCAGCGACGCGATGATGGCGCTGCGCAGCAGCGACGGCGTCGGCCTGCAGGCGCCGGCGGGCATCGCGGCCCACGACCTCGAGACCCTGCGCCGGCGCGACGTGGTGATGGTCGAGGCGATCGTCGGCCAGATCTCGCGCTACATCCTGCGCCCGATCCGCGACCTCGACCTGCTCGCGCGCTACGGCATCCATCTGGTCGCCGTGCATCGCCGCAACGCCTCGTTCGCGCAGATCGGCGACGACTTCCAGCTCCAGGGCGGTGATGTGCTGCTGGTGGAGGGCACGGCGGCGCAGATCCACCGCTTCTGCGACAACGGCGACCTGTTCGCGATCACCGAGGGCCGCCAGATGGCCAGCCGCCGCCACAAGGCGCCGATCGCGCTCGCCACCATCGTCGGCGTGATGCTGCTCGCCGCGCTGAACGTGATGCCGATCGAGGGCCTGGCGCTGATCGGCGCGGCCGTGGTGATCGCCACCGGCTGCATTACCAGCGACGAGGCCTACAAGTCGGTCGAGTGGCCGATCCTGGTGCTGATCTTCGGCATGCTCGCGATCAGCATCGCGATGCGCAACTCCGGCCTCGACCAGATGCTCGCCGGCCAGCTCGCGGCGCTGGGCGGCAGCCTGTCGCCATGGCTGATGCTGTCGCTGGTGATCCTGATCACCTCGGTCGCCACCGAGGCGCTGAGCAACAACGCGATCGCGGTGCTGTTCACCCCGGTGGCGATCGGGCTCGCCCAGCAGATGGGCGTCGATCCGCGTCCCTTCGTGGTCGGCGTGATGTTCGCCGCGAGCTGCAGCTTCGCCACCCCGATCGGCTACCAGACCAACACCCTGGTGTACAGCGCCGGCAACTACCGCTTCGCCGACTTCGCCCGCCTCGGCGTGCCGATGAACATCCTCACCTGGCTGCTGTGCAGCGCGCTGATCCCGCTGTTCTGGCCCTTCCACCCCTGAACCGCGGTGGCGTCGCGCCTCACCCGCCGCGCGTGGACGCCGGCTCCAGATGGGGGATCAGCACCGGCCCCATCGACTTGAGGATCTGCACCGGCAGCGCCGAGGTGAAGCGGTAGCTCGCCGCCTCGGGGCCGATCACGTAAGCGGTGAGCGTGCCGAAGTGGCGCGGACCGAGGTAGAACACGAAGGTGGCAGTGCGGTTGAGCGCCAGCCCGGCGCGCCCGCGCACCACGATGCGGTTGTCGCCGGTGCCGGTCTTGCCGCCGAGCGCCAGTTCGCTGCCGTCGGCCAGGCGGAAGGCTCCGGCGAGCCGGCGCGCGGTGCCGCTCTCGACCACGTCGGAGAGCGCCCCGCGCAGCGCCTGCGCCACCTCCGGCGCCATCACCGGATCGCCCTCCACCGGCCGGATCGCGAACGCGGTCTCGTAGGGCGTGCCACGACCGAAGCGCAAGGTCTCGATGCGCTGCGTCGGCAGGCTGCGGCCGTCATTGACGATGATCCCCATCAGCTCGGCGAGCGCCGCCGGGCGGTCGCCCGAGCTGCCGAGCGCGCTCGCCAGCGACGGCACCAGGTGGCCGAAGGGATAGCCGAGGCGCGCCCAGCGCCGATGGATCTCGAGGAAGGCTTCCACCTCGAGCAGGGTGAAGATGCGGGAATCCTGCGCGCCCTTGGCGCGGGTGCGGAACAGCCAGCGGTACACCTGCTGGCGCTCGTCGGCGCTCGCCGCCACCGCGTCGGCGAGCGTGGCCTCGGGATGCTGCAGGCGGAAGGCGACCAGCCACAGCTCGAGCGGATGCACGCGCGCCACGTAGCCGCGGTCGGGCAGGTCGAAGGCCTCGGGGGCGTGGCGGGCGTGGAGCTCGGCGATGCGCGCCGGCCCAGGCTGCGCATCGCCGAGGCGGCGGGCGAGAAAGTCGGCGAGCGCATCCACCGGCGCCTGCGGCGCCAGGTAGCGGAACACCGCCGAGAGCCGCTCGGCGCTCGGGCGCAGGCCGTCGAGCAGGATCGAGCGCATCTCGTCGGGCGTGCTGTCCTGGTACTTGCGCCAGAAGCGGCGCAGGAACATCTGCCCTTCGCGGTCGGCGAAGCGGGCGAGATAGTCGTTGCGCCGCGGGTCGTCGTCGTCCTCGAGCAGGCGCGCGGTGCTGCCCGGCACCTGGTACATCGCATGGCGCACGATCTCGCGCATCAGGCGCACGAAGGGCAGGTTGATCGAGGCCTGCAGCGCCTCGCGCAAGGTGGGGTTGCGGGCGTTGTCGCTGCTGTTGAAGTTGCCGAACACGTGGCGCCCGCCGCCGGTGAAGAAACCCTCACCCGGGCTGGCGGAGAAACGGCGTTCGAGCGCGGCCTCCAGCATCGCCGGGAGGCCGCGGTCCGTCGCGGTGGCGAGATGATCGATCGCCCAGCGCGTCAGGCGATCCTGCGCGTCGACCTCGACCCGGCGCAGCGCCGGCACATCGAGCGCGGCGAGCCGGCCATGCAGCTCGGCCACCAGCTCGAGATAGGTGGCGAGCACGCGCAGCTTGGCGGTGGAGCCGAGCTCGAGCTTGCTGCCCTCGTTGATGTCGAGCGGCTGGTCTGTGGTGTCGGTCTGCACCCGCACGCGGTTGCCGCCTGCGCTGCGCTCGACCAGCGTGAAACTGTAGCGCACCGCGCCGAGCGTGGCCGGCTGCAGCATGCGCTCGCCGATCAGGCCCTGGCTGCGCGCAAACGCGGGGTCGGTCAGGCGCGCCAGATGGTCGCCCACGGCCTGCTGCAGGCCCCCATGCAGCGTGGTGACGAGTTCGGCGTCGAGGCGGTCGAGGCTGTACAGCGAGGTATCGAGCAGGCCGGCGAGGCGGGTGCGTACCGCGGTCGTGCCCTTGCCCGGGGTGGCCGGCAGCCACGCCGGATCGGCGACGAGGTCACGGTAGGCGAGCGGCTGGGCGAGCGCGGCGTCACGCAGCCGGGCGTCGATCAGCCCGGCCTCGGCGAGCAGGCGCAGGTAGGCGTCGGTGCTGCGGGTGAGCTCGTCGCGGCCGCCGGCCAGATACCACGAGGGCCTGCGGTGGGCGATCATCAGCGCCACCACCTGGCGCAGCGCCTGGCCCTGGGCGATGCGCCCGGCGCCCTCGCCCACCGGTGCCGACAGCAGCGCATTGACCTGCGCGAAGTCGGCGCCGAACCACACCCACAGCCCGTCGCCGATGCCATTGACCTCGCCATGGCCGGGCGCGGCCGACAGCGGCACGGTGTTGAGGTAGTCGAGCACCAGGCGACGGCGCACCGGCAGGGTCTGCTCGCCCTCGCGATAGGCGCGCACCGAAGCCGACACCATCTGGCGCAGCTTCTCGCGTGCGTCGAGGGTGATGCCGCCAGGGGAATGACGATACTTCTCGATCTGGGTGGCGAGGGTGCTGCCGCCGGGCGCGTCGAGGTCGGCATCGACCATGCGACCGACCCGGCCGAGCGCCGCACGCGCGAAGCGCACCCAGTCCACCGCGGGGTTCAGCGTGGGCCGCGACGCATCGAGCAGGTCGCGGTTCTCGATGAAGAGCAGGGCCTGGGCCACGACGGGCGGCACCTCCTCGAAGCGCGCATAGCCGCGGTAGGGGTAGCGAAAGCCGTACAGCGCCGCACCGCAGCAGTCGAACACATCGAGGCCGGCACGCGTCTTCTCGGCGTAGGGCGGAAACAGCCCGCGCTCGACATGGGCGAGCATGGCCGCGTTGAAGCGCACCTGCCCGGTCAGCGCGAAGCCGCGCGCCTGCAGGCGCTCGGCGAAGCGCGGCAGTTCGGTGTAGCCGAGACGCTGGTCGAAGGGACCGTGGGCCGGATAGCGGATCGCCGCGCTCGGCCCGGACACCACGGCGTAGTCCAGGCCTGCAGCGTAGCGTGCGAGCGCGCGCGCCTGCAGGCGCGAGGTCTGCACCTCGTGCCACAGCAACAGGCCACCGGCGACGCTCGCCACCAGCACAGCCAGAAAAACGACGGCGGCAAGCACGCGCCAGGGGCGGAACAAGCGCGGCGCGGGCGGCAGCGCAGAGGACGGAGCAGGATTCGGAACGTCGGGATTCACGGACGGACGGGACGATATTGCATTGCGACAATTATCACCACTCTGAGGCGCAAAAATGACAGTGTTACATACACGCCACAACCTCGTCGTCTCGCCCTGGCAGGACCCCGTGCTGCCCGGCGGAATAAGCAATACGTTTTTTCTTGGTTCGGATCGTCCGGTGGCGCGGCTAGATTCGCTCCATCGCCCCCTTCGAATTGGAGAGATGACCATGGCCCTCAGCCGCCTTCGCCACGCCCTGCTCGCCCTGACCGTCGCCGCCAGCCTGGTCGGCAGCGCACAGGCGCAGACCACCCTGCTCAACGTGTCCTACGACCCGACGCGCGAGTTCTATCACGCCTTCAACCCGGAATTCGCCCGCTACTGGAAGGACAAGACCGGCGAGACCGTCACCCTCAGGCAATCCCACGGCGGCGCCGGCAAGCAGGCGCGGGCGGTGATCGACGGGCTGGAGGCCGACGTCGTCACCCTCGCCCTCGCCTACGACATCGACGCCATCGCTGAAAGGACCGGCAGCATTCCCGCCGCCTGGCAGCAGCGCCTCGCCCACAACAGCGCGCCTTACACCTCGACCATCGTCTTCCTCGTGCGCAAGGGCAACCCCAGGGGCATCAAGGACTGGGGCGACCTGATCAAGCCCGGCGTCGAAGTCATCACCCCCAACCCGAAGACCTCCGGCGGCGCGCGCTGGAACTACCTCGCGGCGTGGAGCTACGCGCTCAGGCAGCCGGGTGGCAGCGAGCAAAGCGCGCAAGACTTCGTCACCCGCTTGCTGCACAACGTGCCGGTGCTCGACTCGGGCGCACGCGGCGCCACCAACACCTTCGTCCAGCGCGGCATCGGCGACGTGCTGCTGGCGTGGGAGAACGAGGCCTTCCTGTCGATCAACGAGCTCGGCCCGGACAAGTTCGAGATCGTCGTGCCGTCGATCTCGATCCTCGCCGAGCCGCCGGTGACCGTCGTCGATGGTGTGGCCAACAAGCGCGGGACCGCCAGGGTGGCGCAGGCCTACCTCGAATATCTTTACTCGCCGGTCGGCCAGAAGCTCGCTGCCAGGCATTACTACCGCCCGGTCAATCCCGAGCATGCCGACCCCGCCGACGTCGCCCGCTTCCCGAAAGTCGAACTGATCACCATCGAGGAGCTCGGCGGCTGGCAGGCGGTGCAGAAGAAGCACTTCGCCGACGGCGGCGTGTTCGACCGGGTTTACGCCCGGTAAGCGGCGCGAGATGAAGGGGCGGGGCGGACGCAAGGGTTCGCGGCTTCCGCCGCTCCTACCAGACCGCGGCGGTGGGATTTTCCGGCAAACGCACCACGGCTGCGGGGACAGGTGCGACGGAGACTCACGGCGATACGGGGGCGTGCCGCGCCGCTGCAACGCGCCCTCAGCCGCGCTGCAGCGACAGGCCGGCGAAGGACTGTGCCACCGGCATCAGCTCGATGGTGTTGATGTTCACATGCGCCGGGCGGGTGGCGATCCAGTACACCGAATCGGCGATGTCCTCGGCGGTCAGCGGCTGCACGTCGGCATAGACCTTGGCCGCCTTGTCGTCGTCGCCGTGGAAGCGCACGTTGGAGAACTCGGTGCCGCCGCACAGGCCGGGCTCGATGTCGGTGACGCGCAGCGCGGTACCGATCAGGTCGGCGCGCAGGTTGAGGCTGAACTGGCGCACGAAGGCCTTGGTGGCGCCGTACACGTTGCCGCCGGCGTAGGGCCAGCGCCCCGCCACCGAGCCGAGGTTGAAGATGTGGCCGCGGTTGCGCGCGACCATGCCGGGCAGGAAGGCGCGGGTGACCTGCACCAG
>JBEOKH010000114.1:0-6563 GCA_040275625.1 Thauera sp.
CCTACCGCGCCGCCGACGGGCGCGAGGTGGAGGCGCTCGCCGACATCGAGCTCGAAATCGGCGCCGGCGAGGTGTTCGGCATCATCGGGCGCTCGGGTGCCGGCAAGAGCACGCTGATCCGCACCCTGAACCTGCTCGAGCGCCCCTCGGCGGGGCGCGTGCTGATCGACGGCGAGGACATCACCCACCTCGACAGCGAGGGCCTTTACGCGCTGCGCCGGCGCGTCGGCATGATCTTCCAGCACTTCAACCTGCTTAACGCCAAGACCGTCACCGACAACATCGACTGGCCGCTGAAGGCGACCGGGCACGCGAATGCCGCCGAGCGTGCCGCGCGGGTGAAGGAGCTGCTTGCGCTGGTCGGCCTCTCCGAGCAGGGGCACAAGTATCCGTCGCAACTGTCGGGCGGGCAGAAGCAGCGCGTGGGCATCGCGCGTGCGCTCGCCAACCGGCCGCAGATCCTGCTGTGTGACGAGGCGACCTCGGCGCTCGACCCCGAGACCACGCAGTCCATCCTGCGCCTGCTGCTCGACATCAACCGCCAGCTCGGCCTCACCATCGTGCTGATCACCCACGAGATGCAGGTCATCCGCACGATCTGCGACCGCGTCGCGGTGATCGACGGCGGGCACATCGTCGAATCCGGCAAGGTGGCCGACGTCTTCCTGCATCCGCAGCATCCGGTCACGCGCAGTATGGTGGCGCAGAGCGACGCGCTCGCCGCGGCGAGTTTCGACCCGGCGAATGTCTACATGAAGGACAAGCTGCGCGGCACGCTGGTGCGCCTGACCTACATCGGCGACGTCACCTACCAGCCCATCCTGAGCCGCATCATGGCGGGCGCGAAGGTTCAGGTGACGATCCTGCAGGGCGAGGTCTCCAGCATCAAGGACGTGCCCTTCGGCCAGCTCCTGCTCGAGCTCGAAGGCAGCGCGGACGACATCCGGGACGTGTTCGCCGAACTCGACCGCCATCAGATCCACCACGAGGTGCTGCGGTAATGGAGCTGTCCGTGATCGACTGGAGTGACATCTGGCTGGCGACCTGGGAGACCCTGGTCATGACCGGCGTGTCGCTGTTCTTCACCATCCTGCTCGGCCTGCCGCTGGGCATCCTGCTGTTCGTGACCGCGAAGCGCCAGCTGCTGGAGCAGGGCTTCGTTTATACGGTGCTGTCCTTCGTGGTCAACGTGCTGCGCTCGGTGCCCTTCCTGATCCTCTTGATCGTGATGATCCCGGTCACGGTGATCCTGATCGGCACCTCGCTGGGCGTGGAAGGTGCGATCCCGCCGCTGGTGGTGGGCACTGCGCCCTTCTTCGCGCGCCTGGTCGAGAACGTGCTGCGCGAGGTCGATCGCGGCGTGATCGAGGCCTGCCAGGCGATGGGCATCCGTACTTCGCGCATCATCTTCGGCGCGCTGCTGCCCGAGGCCCTGCCCGGGCTGATCGCCGCGATCACCGTGACGGCGATCACGCTGATGTCCTATGCTGCAATGTCTGGCGTGATCGGCGGCGGTGGCCTCGGCGACCTCGCGATCCGTTTCGGCTATCAGCGCTTCCAGACCGAGGTGATGGTGATCACCGTCGCCCTGCTGGTCGTCCTCGTCCAGATCATCCAGTACTCGGGCGACCGCCTGGTGCTGTATTTCACCCGTAAGTGATCCCCACGAAGGAGACTTCAACGATGTCGTTTACCCTGCGCAAACTGCTCGCCGCCGCACTCGGCACGCTCACCCTGGCCGCTGGCACCGCCGCCGTGGCTGCCGACCGTCTTATCATCGCCGCCACCCCGGTGCCGCACGCCGAGATCCTCGAGTTCGTCAAGCCGATGCTGGCCAAGGACGGCGTGGAGCTCGAGATCAAGGTGTTTACCGACTACGTCCAGCCCTCGATGCAGACCAACGAGAAGCGCGTCGATGGCAACTTCTTCCTGCACCAGCCCTACCTCGACGAGTTCAAGAAGAAGCAGAAGAACGACATCCAGACCGTGGTGGCCAAGGTGCACGTCGAGCCGCTCGGCGCCTACTCCGGCAAGCACAAGGCCGCGTCCGCGATCCCGGACGGCGCTTCGGTGGCGATCCCGAACGACCCCTCCAACTCCGGGCGCGCGCTGCTGCTGATGGCCAAGAACGGGCTCATCACGCTCAAGGACCTGAACAACATCTCGGCCACCCAGAAGGACATCGCCGAGAACCCGAAGAAGCTCAAGATCCGCGAGCTCGAGGCCGCGACCCTGCCGCGCATCCTCAACCAGGTCGACCTGGCGGTGATCAACACCAACTACGCGATCGAAGCCGGCCTGAATCCGCTCAAGGATTCGCTGTTCATGGAAGACGCCAGCTCGCCCTACGCCAACCTGCTGGTGGCGCGCGAGGACAACGCCAACAGCCCGGCGATGAAAAAGCTGGCCGCGATGCTGAATTCGCCGGAAGTGAAGCAGTTCATCGCCGACAAGTACAAGGGCGCGGTGGTGCCGGCGTTCTGAGCTCGATCAGGGCCTCCGCGCGCGCGGCATGGCGCGTGCGCGGGCCAGTACGTCGCGCAGCAGACCGGTGAAGGCCACTGCCCAGGCTAGCAGTGCGATGACGAGAAAGACATGTGGTACGCGATCAAGGAAGGGGAGCGCCATGGCCTCGTGCAGGCGTTGCGTGCCGGCGGCGTACATGCCGAGCGGGAACACCGCTCCCCAGTAAAGCGGGTCGTAGCGCAGCGGGAAGCGCATCACGCCGTGGCGCCAGATCGCGAGCACGAGCAGCATCGGGATCCACCACGTCCCGGTCGCCCAGTAGAACACCGTGAAGCCCTTGATGAAGGGCAGCAGCGATTCGAGATAGGGGGCGTGGGGGGCGTTCAGGATCAACTGGCTGCCGGCCAGGGTCGAGATCGCCATCGCGCCCATGTTGATCCAGTACGGCGGTGACAGGTCAGCCGGCGAGAAGCGGAAGAAGGTGTAGCGGTAGAAGATCAGCGACATCATCCAGATGTAGAGCATGCCGCCCCACAGCCACATCGACAGCGCGAAGAAGTTCAGTTCGAGTCGGTAGGGCTGGGCCACCCGGGTCGCGATCAGGGTGCCCAGCACGGCGACCGACTGCGTCGCCACCACCGCCAGCAGCCAGCCGCCATTGATGCCTTCGTCGAGCGGCGGCTTCTCGCGTTTGACCACCAGCATCGTGAAGATGGTGTAAGTGAGCAACAGCCACAGCACCAGCGCCACCGACCACAACGCGATGGACCAGGCCAGGCTGTGTGCGATGAGCAGGCACTGCGTGCCGAACACACTGGTGGCCGCGACCGTGGTGAAAAAGCCGGGTGCGCGCAGATGATCGAGCAGGTCGTCGCGTACGCGCGCCGGAAAGTGGCCGATGCGCAGGAACAACATGCTCCAGAGCACCGTGTAAATCACCGCGTTGAGCCAGAACAGCGTGTGCGCGACCGCCGTCCAGCCCAGCGAGTGAGCGGCGAGCGAGACGATTCCGGTGGCCATCGCCATGCCGAAGTAGGCCGGCGACAAGCCAGCCAGTTCGGATAGCACGTATTTGCCGGCAGGGTGCTCGGCGGGCATCTCGGCCCCCCGCTCAGCCACTGCCTGCAGTGGCGGCGAAGGTCGATGCGAGGATCGTCTTGCCCTGCCGTGGCGGTCGCTTCGACTCCATGAGCACCTCCTCCCCCGGGCCGCAGCGGCCACAGTTCCCGTTCCTGCAGTCTAGACCGCGCAGCTGCGATCGGCGCGATGGATGTTCAAGGCCAGGCGCGGGCGCCAAACATCATCCGCCGCGCAACAAAATTGCGCAGCGGCGGAACGAGGTCGAGCGCGAACAGCGCGGCACCGCGTGCATGGCGCAGCGGCGCGAAGTCGTTGCTGAACACCCTCACCAGCGTGTCGGTGAAGCGGATCGTGCCGAGGCGGTCGAGGCCGCGGGCGCTGGCATGGGCGGCGAGGATGTGGGCAGCGCCTGCATCGAACGCATCTTCCGCGGCATTCGCGGGCCAGCGTCGAGCCGCATCGTGTGCGCGCAGCAGCGCGTCGGCGAGCGCCCAAACGTCGCGCAGCGCGAGGTTGAAGCCCTGGCCGGCGACCGGGTGCAGGGTCTGCGCGGCGTTGCCGAGCCACACCGTGCGTGCGCCGATGGTCGAGCGCCGGTAGCGCAGCACCAGCGGATAGCGCAGGCGCGGGCCGACACCGGTCAGCCGTGCGCGGCCGCCGATGTGGGCCTGCAGGCGGGTGAGGTAGGCGGCATCGTCGAGCGCCAGGAGTTCGTCGGCGGTCTCGGGGCGGGCAACATGGACCAGCGCGTAGCCGTCGCCCTTGGGCAGCAGCGCCACCGGGCCCTGCGGGGTGAAGCGCTCGAAGGCGGTGTGGCGATGGCCGCCGGCGACCTGCACGTCGGCGATCAGCGCGTGCTGGCCGTAGTCGTGCTCGACCACGTTGGGATCACCGGCGCGCAGGCCGCCCTCGGCGCAGGCGGCGAGGCGCGCGCGCAGGGTGGTGGCGGGCTTGCCGGCACCGCCGAGGCTGGCGATCACGTCGTCCGCGCTCGCGGCCAGGTTGGTGACCTCGGTTTCGTCCAGCACCGGAATGCCGGCGGCATCCACCGCGTCGCGCAGGGCGGCGGCGAGCGCGCCGGCCGAGGCGACGTAGCCGAGCGCGGGCAGTTCGTGCTCGGCGGCGTCGATCAGGGTGCGGCCGAGCCCGCCCTGGTGCGAGATGTGGATGTGCTGGATCGCCGTGGTCGGCAGTCCATCCCATACGCCGAGTCGCTGCAGCGTGAGGCGGGTGCCGTGGGCGAGCGCGAGGTCGCGCGGGTCCCTTGTCACCGCGTCGCGCGTGCGCGCGTCGGCGAGCACGATGTCGAGCCCGGCGTCTTTCAAGGCCAGCGCCAGTGCGAGGCCGACCGGGCCGGCGCCGACGATCAGCAGGTCATGGATCTTCTCGGATGTGTGTTCAGCCATGGGGAGCCTCGCGCATCAGGGCCTCGATTTCGGCCGGCGCCTTGGGTGCCTCCCCGGTGATCAGCTCGCAACCGTCGGCGGTGACGATCGCGTCGTCCTCGATGCGGATGCCGATGTTCCAGAAGGCTTCGGGCACATCGTCGGCGGGGCGGATGTAGCAGCCCGGCTCGATGGTCAGCACCATGCCCTCGACGAGCGGCCGCCACTCGCCGCCGAGCTTGTATTCCCCGGCGTCGTGCACGTCCATGCCCAGCCAGTGGCCGGTGCGATGCATGTAGAAGCGGCGGTAGTCGCCGTTCTCGAGCACGCCGTCGAGGCTGCCCTTGATGAGGCCGAGGTCGAGCATGCCCTGCGCGAGCACCTTTACCGCGGCGTCGTGGGGCTGGTTCCAGTGTGCGCCGGGGCGGGTGGCCTCGCGCGCGGCGGCCTGGGCGGCTAGGACCATCTCGTAGACCTCGCGCTGCGGGCCGGAGAAGCGGCCGCTCACCGGGAAGGTCCGGGTGATGTCGGAGGCGTAGCCGTCGAGCTCGCAGCCGGCGTCGATCAGCAGCAGGTCGCCGTCGCGCAGGGGCTGGTCGTTTTCGACGTAGTGCAGCACGCAGGCGTTGGCGCCGCCGGCGACGATCGAGGTGTAGGCGGGGGCCTGGCTGCCGGCGGCGCGGAAGGCGTGCAGCAGCTCTGCTTCGACCTCGTATTCGAAACGCCCCGGGCGGGTGGTGCGCATGGCGCGGCAGTGCGCGCCCGCCGAGATCCTGGCCGCGCGGCGCATGGTGGCGAGTTCAGAGGCGTCCTTGACGAGGCGCATCTCGTCGAGCTCGGCGCGCAGGTCGCGCACCGAGTGCGGCGGAGTGAGGCCGCTGCGGGCCTTGTCGCGCACGGCATTGAGCGCGCCGAGCACCTTGGCGTCCCATTCGTTGTCGTAGCCGAGGCTGGTCCACAGCAGGGGCTGGTCGGCGAGGTAGTCGGGGAGGCGTCTCTCGAGGTCGCCGATGGTCCACGCCTCGTCGAAGCCGAAGGTCTCGCGCGCGGTCTCTGGGCCCCAGCGGTAGCCGTCCCAGATCTCGCGCTCTTCGTTCTTTTCGCGGCAGAAGAGGATCTGCTTCGGCGCCTTGCCGGCGACGAGCACGACGACGGCCTCGGGTTCGCGGAAGGCGGTGAGGTAGTAAAAATAGCTGTCGTGGCGGTAGGCGTAGTGGGCGTCGCGGTTGCGCACGCGCTCGGGGGCGGTGGGCAGGATGGCTACGCCGCCGCCCAGGCGGGCGAGAACCTGCTGGCGGCGGTTGGAGTAGGGCTGATGGCTCATGTGGATCGGGCAAGCTCCCTGTCGAGTTCGGCGAGGCGTTCGCAAGTTCCCACGTCGACCCAGCGGCCGCCATGGCGTTCGCCGGTGATGACCCCTTGCCGGATGCCGTCGTCGAGCAGCGGGCGCAGCTTCATCACGGCGCCGGCGGGGACGGTGGCAAAGAATTCCGGCCAGAAGACGCCGATGCCGGCGTAGGTCAGCGCGTCGCCGCTGCCTCGGTCGGCGGCGAGAACGGTCTCACCGGCCAGGCGGAAGTCACCAGCGGGGTGGTGTGGCGGGTTGTCGACGAGCACCAGGTGGGCGCGTCG
>JBEOKH010000115.1:0-4021 GCA_040275625.1 Thauera sp.
CCGAACGCCGCGTGGTCGAGCTCAACCTGCTCGGCGTTGCCGACACTTTCATCGTGCAGGAGGCGGGGCCGACCCAGCATGCGGTGTCCCTCGGCTTGTTCAAGACCGAAAGCCGTGCCCGCGTGCTGCTTGGCCAGTTGCGCGCCAAGGGGGTCGAAGATGCTGGCATCGAGCCGCGCATGGCGAACAGCTACCGCATCCAGGCCAACGTGCCCTCGAACGAGCTGCGCATCGTCGAATCGGCGGCGCCGGGTGTGCGCGCCAAACGCCAGCCCTGCGCGCGCTGATCGCGGCGCGCGCGTGAGAAGCGATGTCGAGTAACGCCATCACCGATCCGCGCGCCAGCGCGGCTCGCAACGGAAAATGATATGTCCGCCCCTCCACGGCGCCCCTACATCGTCGGCCTGACTGGCGGCATTGGCAGCGGCAAGAGTGCCGCCACCGACCACTTCGCCCGCCTCGGTGCGAGCGTTGTCGACACCGATCTGATCGCGCACGCGCTCACCGCACCCGGAGGAGGTGCGATCGAGGCCATCCGCGAGGCTTTCGGCGACGCGATGGTGGCCCCCGACGGCAGCCTGGATCGCGCCGCGATGCGCGCGCTCGCCTTCCGTGACCCGGATGCACGCCGCCGGCTCGAAGCCATCCTGCACCCGATGATCCGCCGCGAGAGCGCCCGCGACTGTCTCGCCGCGACCGGCCCCTACGTGATCCTGGCGGTACCGCTGCTGATCGAGGCAGGCGGCTACCGCGAGCGCTGCGACCGCGTCTGCGTGGTGGACTGCCCCGAAGCGCTGCAGCTCGAGCGCGTACGCGCCCGCAGCGGCCTCGCCGACGAGCAGATCCGCGCCATCATCGGCGCCCAGGCCACGCGCGCGCAGCGCCTCGCCGCCGCCGACGAGGTGATCGACAACGCCGGTACGCTGGCGTCCCTGCAGGCGCAGGTCGAGCGCCTGCACCAGCGCTACCTCGCTGCCGCAACAGCGCACTGAGACGGTGCCCGGCCGTGGCCGTCAGGGGCCTGTGCTATCATCGACGCGATACAGAAAAGGCGCGATACAGGCGGACACGCTGCGGTGATTAGCTACGAATATCCTCTCAACGAGCGCATCCGCACCCTGCTGCGCCTGGAGGACCTGTTCCTCAAGATTGCCCACTTCACCTCGGGCGTCGCACCGCAGGACCATCATGTCGCACTGCTCGGCGTCTTCGAGACGCTCGAAGTCGCCGGCCGCGCCGATCTCAAGGTCGACCTCGTGCAGGAACTCGAGCGCCAGCGCCAGATCCTGATGTCTTTCCGCAATAACCCCGACATCTCCGAAGAGGCCCTTGCCGGCGCGCTGTACGAGATCGAGCAGGCTTCGACCGGGCTGCTCGCGATGGCGGGCAAGATCGGCCAGTACCTGCGCGAGAACGAGTGGCTGATGAGCATCCGCAGCCGGGCAGCCATTCCAGGGGGCGTGTGCCAGTTCGACCTGCCCTCCTACCACTACTGGCTGAACCGCGACCCTGCAGTGCGTCGCAGCGATCTCGACGGCTGGCTCCACCCGATGGCACCGATCCGCGACGGCATCGAGATCGTGCTGCGCCTGCTGCGCGCCAGCGGCCGCCCGGAGCCCCAGCTCGCCCGCAGCGGCGCCTTCCAGCTCACGATGGCGGGACGCACCGCGCAGATGCTGCGCGTGCGGCTCGCGCAGTCCGAGACGGTGGTACCGGAGATCAGCGCCAACAAGTACGCACTCAACGTGCGTTTCATGCTGCCCGAAACCATTGCCCGCCCGCGGGTGGCGGAGCGCGACGTCGCCTTCGAGCTCACCTTCTGCAGCCTGTGAACATGAACACCCGCGTCCGCACCGTTCGCTGCCCCACCTGCGGCAAGGACGTCGAATGGAAGCCGGAGAGCCGATGGCGGCCGTTCTGCTCGGCACGCTGCAAGCAGATCGACCTGGGCGAGTGGGCCTCGGAGGGCTACCGCGTGCCGGCCGCGCCACCGGACGCGCCGTTCGACGAGGTCGACTATCAGCCGCCGGGCGCGGGCGAGATCCCGCGGCGCTGAACGCCGCAGGCGCAAGCAGCGTCGCAAGGCGAGCACACGTTCAATCCCGAATCGTTTTCCAGATCGCGCGGACCGCCGCGATGCCGTGCGCGCCGGCGTCGCGTGCGCGCTCCATGTCGCCCGGGCCGAGCCCTCCGAGCGCGAACACGGGCAGGGGCAGACCGGCGGAAGTGGTCGTGAACCCCTCCCAGCCCATGCCTGCCTGGCCGGGATGGGTCAGGGTGGGGAGCACCGGACCGAGCAGGGCGTAGTCGAGCTCCAGCGCCGCGGCGCGCTCGAGCTCTGCGCGGTCGTGACAAGACGCCCCCACCCAGGGAAAGTCCGGTCGCGCCTGCGCCGCCATCAGCCGGCGCGCCGGCAAATGCACGCCATCGGCGCCGATGCGGCGCGCGAGGACCTCGTCGTCATTCACCAGCAGCAGCCCGCCATGCGCATGCACGCGCGCCAGCGCCGCCCGCGCGAAGGCTTCGCGCGCATCCTCGGGCAACGCAGCCTCGCGCACCTGTACCAGGCGCAAGCCGCCGGCGAGCGAGCGTTCAAGCGCGTCGAGCTGGGCCTCGACGCCGATCTCCGCGGCGTGGGTGATCCCCATCGTCCGCGGCAGGCGCAGCGCCTTCAGGATCGGGCCGTTGGCGGGCAGCATCGGCTCGCGCGCGGGACCTTCCGGCAGCACCCAGGCGAGCGCGCTGTGCACCCGGTCGGCGAGCTCGCCCTCCCAGGCCGCGACCTCGTGGAAGTGCAGGCGGACGTGGGCATGCTCGTACACGTGCTCGCGGCACAACCAGGGCCGCAGGCGGGTCACGCGGATACCGAGTTCCTCGTCGAGCTCGCGCACCAGCGCCTGCGCCGGGCTCTCGCCGGGCTCGACCTTGCCGCCGGGAAACTCCCAATAGCCCGCATACACCGTGTCCGGCGCGCGCTGACCGATCAAGTAGCGACCGTCCTCGCGCAGCAGCACGCCGGCGGCGACCTCGACCCGCTTGCGCGTCATCGCGCGTCGTCCTGCAGGCGGCCGGCGTGGTCGCGGGCGAACTGCCAGGCCACGCGGCCGGAGCGCGAACCGCGCATCAGCGCCCACTGCAGCGCCTCCTGGCGGGCTGAGGTGATTTCGTCTTCGTTCGCGCCGAAGCTGCGCAGCCAGTGCGCGACGATGTCGAGGTACTCGTCCTGGCCGAAGGGATAGAAGGAGATCCACAGGCCGAAGCGCTCGGACAGCGAGATCTTCTCTTCCACCGCCTCGCCCGGATGCAGCTCGCCATCGACGTGGCGCGCCTGCAGGTTCTCGTCGTGGTACTCCGGCATCAGATGGCGACGGTTGGAAGTGGCGTAGATCAGCACGTTGTCCGACATCGCCGACACCGAGCCGTCGAGCACGCTCTTCAAGGCCTTGTAGGCATCCTCGCCCTCCTCGAAGGAGAGGTCGTCGCAGAAGAGGATGAAGCGCTCGGGTCGAGCTGAGACCAGTTCGACGATCTCGGGCAGGTCGACCAGTTCGGTCTTGTCCACCTCGATCAGACGCAGGCCGCGTACAGCGTATTCGGTGAGCAGGGCCTTCACCAGCGAGGACTTGCCGGTGCCGCGCGCCCCGGTGAGCAGCACGTTGTTGGCGCGCCGGCCGGCGAGGAACTGGCGGGTGTTACGATCGATGCGCGCCTTCTGCTCATCCACGTCCTGGATGTCGGCGAGCGTGATGCGGTGCGGCGCGCGCACCGCGCGCAGCTCGGCGCGGCCGTGGCGGCGCTGCCAGCGGAAGGCGAACGCGGCGTCCCAGTCGGGCGCGGCGGCAGGGCCGGGCAGCAGGGTTTCGAGGCGCGCCAGCACGCCTTCGGCGCGGGCGAGCAGCTCAGCGAGTTCCTTGGTCATCGGGGTTTCCGCAATCGTCCCGGTCGCGCGCGTGCGCGGACGACTGGCGTAGGGCGAACCCTACGACCAGCAGCAGCGCGAGCGCGACACCGAGTTCGAGAA
>JBEOKH010000116.1:0-3208 GCA_040275625.1 Thauera sp.
CGCACTCGTGGGCGCAGTTCTTCCTCAAGTTCGTGCTCGCGCACCCGGCCGTCACCGTCGCCACGCCGGCCACCAGCAAGGCGCGCCACATGATCGACAACCTCGGCGGCGCGCTCGGGGCGCTGCCGGATGCGGACCTGCGGCGGCGGATGATCGGGCTGGTCGAGGGGCTGTGAGCATCGACCGAGGCAGCGGCGTCCGTGCGCGGGCGGCAGTCAGTGCGCGGCAGTCGGGGGGTGGTTCAACGGAGCGACGTGTGGCGTAAGTCAGTCTGCGTGGCGGTGAGCACGCGGAGCGTGTGCGTTGCTCACGGGTTCCTTACCCCGCACTCAGCGAGTCGAATCCGGCGTAGCCCGAGATGAAGCGCAGCTTGCCTTCGCGCAGGAAGCGCTTGAAATCCCAATCCCCTTCACCCAGCCGGGCGGCGAGTTCGGCGCGGAAGATGTAGGTCCATGCGCGCGCGACCGTACCGTCGGCAAGCGCGACCTCGACGATGCGACGCTCGTACTCCTCGCCCTCGAAGCGGTCCAGACGCGGCCATGCCGCGGGCGGCAGGTCGAGGTAGAGCACGCCGCGCACCTGATGACCGGCGCGGGCGACCATGCCGGGATATTCGGCGCCGATCACCGGGTGGCGACGATAGCCGTCGAGCGTGGCGCTGCAGTGCGCGGCGCGGATGCCGGTGACCGTGCTCATGATGTCCTCGCTCATCAGCGAGCCGTAGGTGAAGCAGGCGGTGGGGTCCATGGCGGCTGTCTGCTGCGAAGAAAGTGGTGGCAATCGGATTCAGGCTGCAGGGTGATTTTTTGCGACGGGCGAGTTCACTTACACCGTGAGGTCCGCGGGCCACAGGAAATACGGTCCGAACTTCGGACTCATGCGGAATTCGCCGCCGGCTGCCTTGCCTGCGCCGGTGATGTAGGTCTTCTCATCGCGCAACTCCAGCAGTCCACAGGCGATCAGGCGTTCGTTCAGCTCCGCGGTCTTCACGCCGAGTGCCTTGGCAAGTTTCGAGGTAGTCAGTTTGCTTGGGCTGGGGCCGGGATCCGCGGTCGTCTCGGTCGCGGAGGTTTCGGCCTCGGGTGCTGCGAGTGGCAAGGGTGACTCGGCGGTGTCCAGGGGCGGCGTGCTGGCTGGCGGGAGCGGGGTCGGGCACAGCATCTGCTCGGTGATCCCGAATCTCGCGCGGTAGTTCGGCATGAGCGGCCGATGCAGCGCCACGAGCTGGCGGGCGATCGCTGTCAAGGTGTCGACGCCGACGACCTTGGCCATCAACAGCGGCGATCCGGAGTCGATGTTCTTGTTGATCCAGCGCTCGAGGTGGTCGGACTTGACCACGCGGCGCGTGTCGAACTTTTCCGGTCGCCCGATGCGCGCATTCTTCGATACCAGCACCACCGACTCGAAGCTCGGCTGCAGGCGGATGCCCAGCCGTGTGGGCATGTCGAGCGTCTTGAAGACATCCTGCAGCACTGCGATGTGGCGCTCGTTCTGCTCGAGTGGGGACGGAATGCCGCGCGGCTTGCCGGCGAACCAGATCGAGAACTCGCCCTGCTCGTTGATCGAAACCCCTTCGCTGAAGTGCTTGGTCTCGAGCACATAGACCTCGAGCAGGCGGTTGAGGATCAGGTGGTCGATCTGCGCGACGCGGCCGTTGTGCTCGATGCGCAGGTCGTGGATGACGATGCGGTTCTTGCTTGCGCCGCTGTAGAAGTCGATGTCGTAGGCGGATTCGCGCTCGCCCTTGATGCCGGCGCGGAGGAACTTCAGCTCGCGCTCGAGGTGCTGTTTGGTTGCCGCGGGAAGGCCTGGGGCGGCGAGGTAGCTCTCCAACTCGGCGAGTTGTGGGGCCTTGGTGTCGGCTTCTTTGAGGATCATGGGCGGAGGTGGATCAAGCCGTTGCCAGAGCATCGGGGTGATCATTGGATTGCATTCGAGGAAATTCGAATGTTATCCGAGTAGCGAGGTGTGGGCCGTGACGTGGAGCGCGGATGGGATGAGAACCGGGATGCTGTATGGGACCAAGAGGACGGCTTGCCCCGCCGGATCCGTCAGTTCTCCTGGTAGGCACGCTCGATCAGTGGTCGTGCTTTCTCGAAATCGGCTGTGGCGCGCAGCGTAAGCTCCAGATCGCCTGTTCCCCAATGGCCGATCTTGCTGACGTCGCGGGTAAAGCCAGGCTCCAGCGCCACCGTCGTGGGGTCGAGCTTGAGGGTCAGGAACACATGAGGATCCTGTTTCGAGATCAGCGACATGCAGACGAAGTTTTTCAGGCGGCGAAAGGCAACGTAGAGCTTGACGGGCTTTTCGATGATGTCGTCGCCTTGGGCGAGGATGAAGCTGCGCGTCTGCTCAAACAGGGCGAGCAGTTCGGGAGAGGCACTGGCGAGCTGGTCAGCGTGGGTCTTCATCGCCAGCGTTGAGGCTGCAGGTGCTTTCAGCGCCTTCGGCAACTCGGTGCCATTGACTTCAGTTGTGGCCGTCAGGCTGGCCGCGCTTGCGGCATTGACGAGTTCGAACAGCAGAAGATCATCACCGAACAGCTTGTAGCGGATCAGCTCGATGTTGCGATTGATCTGTGCCACGGCATGTTCGTCGTAGCGCGTGAAATCGGCGGCGATGCACAGGAGGCGAGTGCCGCTCCACTCTATCCTGGCTGCTTCGTCCTTGCCCAGCTTGTCCATTACCAAGAGGCGGAAGTCGGCTTTGTGGTCGAGTAGCCAGTCGAGATAGAACAGGCCCTGGTTGATGACGTTCTCGTTGCTATGGCGCTTGTACTCGATGATGACCGGGCACCCGTTTTCATCCAGCCCAAGGGAGTCGATCCTGCCGCGATGCTTGGCTCCGGTGCTGTACTCACCGGCGAGAAAACGCACGCCGAGGAAAGCCTCCATTCGGGCTTCGATGACGTTCTGCAAGGTTTTCTCGATGGAGGCAGCTTTGCCGGCGAGCTCGGTGGCGTACGTGCTGGAGTAGCGGAAGAGTTTGATGTCGCTCATATCGCTGATTTCCTGTGTGGATGGTGAATGCCGTCAGGCGGCCGGAGACTGCGTCGCCCACCACACCGACATCGGCACCGCGTACAGCCCCGCCCCGAAGGCCACGTATTCCCGCCCGGCGTAAAGCACGATGCCGCGCTGGAAGCGCTCGGGCTCGGTCTCCTGCAGGTGGCGCAGGCCCTTGAAATCCTTGCCGTCCACCGTGGCGG
>JBEOKH010000117.1:0-24259 GCA_040275625.1 Thauera sp.
TCCACTATAGGCCCGCGCACGCTGGCGACAAGAACGCCCTGCGCCCGTCGAGGCGAGGCGCTGCGACCCGTTCGAGGCAGGTGAGCATTGCAGGGGTGGCCAGGCAAGGCCGCATCGCCGGCGTGGCGGCCGATGGCGTCAGACGCCGCAGCAGGTCAGCCGGGGAAGGGCGCTTACAGCCGATACATGTTGTCGTGCGACGCTGGGGGCGCGGAGGCGTGGGCCAGAATCCGCCCGAGAATCTCGGGCACTTCGAACAGGGCCTGGTTGTCGATCCGGCCGACGCTGGCGCGGAAGTCGTCGAGCCGCGCGAGCAGCCGGGTGACCGCGCGGTCGATGGTGCGATAGCTGCCATGCACCACCCCCAGCCCGTTCTCGCGAACCCACTCGGCGTTGTAGCGCTCCTGCGGCATCGTCCACGCGTTGTCGACGACGATCACCGGCAAGCCTTGCTGCACCGCCTCGCTGATGCTCCCTGGTCCCGGCTTGCCGATGAAGAAATCGGCCAGCCGCATGTAGTAGGTGATGTCCGTGGTGAACTCGACGACCCGGCGCGGTGCGCTCTGCGGGAGCTGGCGCAGGCGTGCGGCGAGCGCCTTGTTGTGCCCGCAGAGCAGGATCAACTGCGTCGACGCCGCCAGTCGCTCCGCGATGCCGAGCATCGCCTTCGAGCCGTGGCCGCCGAACAGCACCAGTCCGGTCGGTCGCCGCGGATCCAGGCCGAGGCGCAGGCGTTCCGCGGTGCGATCGAGCGTGATCGGCGCATAGAACTCGGGCCGGATGACCATGCCCGAGGTGGCGTGGATGCGCGCCGCGTCGTGGCCGAGCGCGCGCGCCTGTTCCACCGCCCGTGGCGTGCCGCAGATGAAGTGCTGGGGCTGATCGGCTTCGATCCAGAAGTTCGGTGGCAGGTCGGCGAGGTCGGTGAGCAGGGTGACGTAGGGCACGCCGGGCAGTGTCGAGGCCAGGCTCTGGTAGAGCACGCGGTTGAAGTTGGGGACGAGCGACACGACGAGATCGGGTTCGGTACGCAGCCAGTGCTGCTGCAGGGCGCGCAGCAGCAGCGGGTGGCCGAGGCGGATCGCCGCCTGGAGCAGTTTCAGCTCCTGCGCCATGCCTAGCGTCCAGCCGCGCGCCAGGCGCTTGTTGTACCAATCCTCAGGCGCGCTGCCGGTGAGCGCGCGGAACTTGTCCTGCGGATCGAGCACCTCGAAAAGGTTGACCAGACGCACCTGCCAGGAGGGTGCGTGGCGGCGCAATGCCGCCTCGAGGGCGAGGGCCGAGGCGCGGTGTCCGCCGCCCGCGTTGAAATAGATCAGGTCGATCGTGCTCATGCTCGTCGCTCGTTGCGGCCCGCCGCGGCCGGGGTCGTCCCGTCCTCACCGGGCCGCATGCAGGCGAGGTGATCCGCGGCGTTGCCGGTCGTGCCCCTGGCGGCGAAGGCTCGCAACGGGTTGTGGTTCGGATACGGGATCATGCCCGGAACCTAGCCGAGCCATGAGACGGGTTCGTGACAGTCGTGCCAGGCCTGCGGATGCACGCCCGCGGATGCCCGATGCGAGCCATCATCGGCGCGTCATCCGCCGCTGCCAGAGTGTGAAGCTGGCTGGGGTGTCATGCGCACGCCCCTGTGATGCGGACGAGCAGCGCGACGATGAGAGCAGAGGCAGTCGCCGCAGAGACCGGCGAACTCCCCGGGAAGGGGTTGATCCATCGCGCGGGTGCCGCCGCCATGTGCCGGCGGTGGCGGGCCTGACATGGACGTGGAGCACATGAACGCCGTGCAGACGTCGTCGCGCGCGCAAGGGCGATCGCGGCCGGATCCCGACCCGGAAGGCGGCGCGCGGCCGTCGCCGCGTGCGAAGCGGGTGCGCCTGCCGCTGCATATCCCGGTGACCGTCCTGTTCTCGCTGCTGATTCTCGGCGTCGGCGCCTCGATCTCGTTGCTGCACTTCCACCACACCAGTCTGTTGCTCGAGGCGACCAACCAGCGCCTGTTCCGGACGCTCGCCGACGACGTCCGCGAGGCCCTGCTGAATGCCGAGCGCACGGTTCGCCGCGCCTTCATCCTGCTGTCGGCCTCCCCGCTTGCGGATGCAGCGGGTGCGAACGAGCGTCTCCGCTTTCTTCCGGAGTTGACCGGACTGATGGAGGCGGACCCGCTGATCGATTCGGTGATGGTTGGCTACGGCGACGGCGGCTTCTTTCTCCTGACGCGCAGCGATGGCCGGCAGGTGGGGGAGGGGCTGGCGATGTGGACGGTGCTCGATACCGTCGCCGTGCGCGATGAGCCGCCTGTGCAAGTGCCGCGCGCGCACCACTTCGATCGGGGTCTGCGCTTCCTCGGCACCTCGCCCGCGTCGCAGGCGCCGCTCGAACCGCGTCTGACGCAATGGTATCGGCGCGCGGCCGCGAGCAACCGGCTGGTGGTCTCGGCCCCCTACGCATTCCGTCACTCCGGCGCGCGCGGGCTCACCTTTGCCCAGCGCAACGGCTCGGCCGTGCTGGGTATCAATGTCGATTTCGCCGCGCTGTCGGCGCTCATGGCCCGGCAGTCAACCTCAGCCTCGACCCTCGTGCGCGTGCTTGCACGTGACCGCGCGCTCATCGCCGGCCATGGTGCGGCGGCGGGGGCGGGTGACGCGGTGATCGCGCAGGCCCTCGACAGCGGGCGTGGCGATCACCTGTCGACGCGCGTGCTCCCCGATGCCAGCGGCCGGAACTGGCAGGTGGCGGTGGCGCCGCTCCCCGGTCTCGGCGACGAGGGGTGGACCCTCGCGATCGCGGTGCCCGATGACGAGATCTTTGCCCACGCCCTTCGCCAGCGCGAGCGCTCGATCCTGCTCACGGTGCTCGCCGTGCTGCTCAGTTTTCCGCTGGCATGGGGGCTGTCGCGCATGCTGACCAAACCCCTGCACCGGCTCTCGGGCGTGGCGCATGCGGTGTCGTCGCTGCAGTTCCAGCGCGAGGCCGAGGCGCATTCGGTCATTCTCGAGGTCGATCGGCTTGCGGGCGCGATCGCGATGATGCGATCCACGATCGCGCGCTTCATCGAACTCGGCCGCGACCTCGGCACCGCGCGCGACGTGCGCAGCCTGCTGCTGGAGGTGAGGACCGGTGCACGCGAGGTCGCCCAGGTGCCGTGGTGCGCGGTGCATGTCGTCGCGCGCTACCACGAAGCGCCAGGCTGGATTCACGCGGGTGACGATACCGACCATCTTCCGGCCGGATTTGAGGGGCACCCGCTCCCGGATCCCGAAGCCCCGGGTGACGGGCCCTACAGCGTGCGCATCCCGGCGCTGACGGATTCCCCCTGGCAGGTGCTGTTCATTCCCTTGCGCACAGGCGACGGCCAGGCGCTGGGTACGCTGGTGCTCGCCGACCGCGCCGCAGCGGGCAGCAGCCTGCAGCGCAGCGAGGTCGTCGGTTTCCTCGCGGCACTCGCCGGTTCGGCCGCGATCGCGCTGGAGAACCAGCGTCTGCTCGACGGGCGCAAGGATCTGCTGCAGGGCGTGATGCGCCTGATCGCCGAGGCGATCGATGCCAAGTCGTCGTACACCGGCGGGCACTGCCGGCGCGTGCCCCAGATCGCGACCCGCCTGGCGCGCGCCGCGCACGCGATTGAGAGCGGGCCTCTGGCCGCTTACCGGCTCGACGCCTCGGGCTGGGAGGCGCTGCAGATGGGGGCATGGATGCACGACTGCGGCAAGCTCACCACACCGGACTACGTGATCGACAAGGCGACCAAGCTCGAGACCCTGCACAACCGCATTCACGAGATCCGCACGCGTTTCGAGGTGCTCAAGCGCGACGCCGAGGTGGCGTACTGGAAGGGCCTCGCCGGGGGCTTCGACGAGGTGCCGCTGCGCCGGCAGCGCGACGCGACCTGGCGGGTGCTCGACGAGGAGTTCGCGTTCGTGGCGCGCTGCAATTGCGGTGAGCAGGCGATCACCGCTGCCGACGTCGAACGCCTCCACCAGATCGCGGGGCGACGCTGGACGAGGACGCTCGACGAGCGCCTGGGCCTCTCCAACGCCGAGCTCGAGCGCCTGGAGGGGCTGCCCCCGCGTCCGCTACCGATCGAAGAGCCGCTGCTCGCGGACCGTCCGGAGCACGTCGTTCCGCGTCACGACAGCACGCGGTTTCGGGTCGGGAACCCGTGGGGGTTTTCGATGCGGGTGCCCGCGGCGCTCTACGACCGCGGTGAGCTTCACAACCTCACCGTGACGCGTGGGACCTTGACGGCCGAGGAGCGCTTCAAGATCAACGAGCACATCGTCGAGACCATCCTGATGCTCGAGCGCCTGCCGTTTCCGCCCGACCTCGCCGGCGTTCCGGAGATCGCGGGCGGGCACCACGAGACCATGGATGGTCAGGGGTATCCGCGCGGCCTGGGTGCAGCGGCCCTGAGCGTCAATGCGCGCATCATCGCAATCGCGGACATCTTCGAGGCGCTGACGGCACACGACCGCCCGTACAAGACCGCCCACAGCGTGGACGAGGCGCTCGCCATCATGCGCACCCTGTGCGCCCGCCAGGTGATCGACGCCGATCTGTTCGAGCTGTTCGTGGCCTGCCGGGCGTGGCACGAGGATGCGCCGTGCAGCGCGGACGCGGCGGTCGAAGACTGGGCGATGCCGACCTCGACCGCGCCATCGGCGATAATCGGGCCGTTCCGCCCCCACGACCCGAGCCCTTGAACCAGCAAGCCCTCTCCGGCCTCATCTGGTCGGTCGAAAACCTTCTGCGCGGTGACTTCAAGCAGTCGGAATACGGCCGCGTGATCCTGCCCTTCACCGTGCTGCGCCGGCTCGACTGCGTGCTGGCGCAGACCAAGGCGGCGGTGCTCGCCGAACACCGCGACAAGGCGCAGGCCGGGCTGCTCTACCTGGTGGTGGAGAAGTTCGCTCACATCGAGCTCCACCCCAGGCGGGTCGACAACGTGCACATGGGCCTGGTCTTCGAAGAGCTGATCCGCAAGTTCGCCGAGCTCTCCAGCGAGACCACCGGCGAGCACTTCACCCCGCGCGAGCTCATCCGCCTGCTCGGCGAATTCCTCGAAGCCGAGCAGACCGTGTCGATCGACGCCCAGGGCAAGGCGCTCGAGCGCGTCACGCTCTTCCCCGAGGTGCGCTGCCCGGCCGTGCCCGAGGGCGGCAAGGTCAAGCGCGTGCCGATCGCCCGCGTCTTCCGCAACGAGGACTTCGGCTACCGCAGCATCACCATCGAGCGCCCGCTGCGCGACGCCGCCGGAAACATCGTGCTCGGCGAACGCGGCAAGCAGAAAGGCAAGCCCCAGCCCGACACCGCGCTGCGCGACACCGAGAACGTGCCCTTGTCCGAGGACGTGCAGGCCTACTTTGAGCGCGAGGTCCTGCCCCACGCCCCCGACGCCTGGATCGACCACGACAAGACCCGGGTCGGCTACCGGGTCAAGTCGCCCGAAGGCGTGCGCTTCCGCCAGTGGGCCACCCGTGTGCTCCGCGAACACCTGACGCGCGGCTACACCCTCGACCGCCGGCGCTTCGAGGCCAGCACGCGCGAACTCGATGCCGCGCTCACCCTCATCCGCCAGGCGGCCCGCAGCCCGGAGTTGATGCTCGACGCCAGCCGTGCATCAACGACATCGGCCTTACTGCGCTCACACTGCTCATCGCCGAGTCCGACCCGGCCCGCAAGGACACGACGGTCAGCTAATCATCAACATGCTGGCGATGCCGGGGGAGGTGGCGGGATGAGCGCCATGCCTGATAGCGGTTTTGCCGAGATCGTCGATCTGATCGTCGCCACCCGTCAGCGCGCGGTGCAGACCGTCAATGCTGCGCTGATCGATCTGTACTGGCAGATCGGCGTCATCATCAGCCGCAAGACTGCCGCCGCTGAATGGGGCGACGGCGTGGTCACCCAGTTGGCCGAGCACATCGCGTGCACCCAGCCGGGACTGCGCCGATTCACGCGGCGCAACCTGTTCCGGATGCGGCAGTTTCATGATGCCTAGTTCGAGCGCGCCCTGCTGAGTCCCGCAAGAGTGTAACCACTGGTGCGACAAATTCACCCGCAGGCGCTGGACGTCTTCCGTGACGCCTACTTGGTCGAGTTCCTCGACCTGCCTACCTCGGCAAGCTCGGCTTCTACCTGGAAGCGCTCGATCGCGACGTGAAGAAGCCGCACGAGACCCCCGCCATCGGCGTGCTGCTGGGACACCAGCAGACGGCCATCCAGACTCTTCCCAAGACATTGGGTGTGTCGGCCCAAACCGTGATCGTGCTCGATGCCTTGCGCAAGCAGCGCAACGCGAGCGACTACGAGGGCGATCCGGTCTCGGGGAAAGTATTGGATTCTTGCTTGCAGGAGGCGGGCAAGTTGCGGGCGATGTTGCAGCAGTGGCTGGAGAGCGAATACCCGGAGATCGTTGATTGAATCAGGGCTGCCGTGGAGAGGTGGCTCCGGGGCGCGGTCTCAGTCCGGCCACGAGCTGTCTCAGCTCGAACGGCTTAGCCCTGCTTTCCGAGGACCGGTGTTGCACCGACTGCTGCCACTGGTTCGTTGGCAGTTCACGCGTATGGGTCAGCCCGCCAGTGCGATGACGACGGCAGAATCATCGACCTGCGCCACGCAGTCTTGACCGACCTTGAGTCTTCCGTCCTCGACGGCGAACCCCATCATCGACAAGCCACAGCTCAGTTGCAGGCTCACCTCTGCCGGCCCGGCATCCCCGGAAATGCGAACCGCGCGACCGCGCAGGACGTTGTCGGCATGGGTTGCAGCGTCCCCATCAACTACCTTGACCGCCGTCGCCTTGCACAAGGCGAGGACCGCCATGCCCTTTCTGAGGTCCAGCAATTGCGCGCTTTCCTGAGTGATGCGCGACGCAAGCCGGGTTCCGTCCGAGAGCGCGAGATCGACCCTGACCGCCACGCCCGAGGTGCTCACGTCGGCAACGACGCACGGCAGTTGGTTGCGCATGCTGGTTCGTACTCCGAGCGCGGCCAGACCAAGCGACGATGGACTCGCGCCGTCCTCTTGATCGAGTTGGGTCAGGACCGCGTGGCGGGCTGCCGCGAGCAAATCGAAGGCCCTGAGCAAGCGGTGTCCTGCTGGTGTCAGTTGCGCCCCGCCGCCGCCGCTGCCGCCGACCGCCTTTTCCACCAGCGGCGTCCCCGCGAGGTTGCCGAGGGTCTCGATAGCCTGCCAGGCCGCCTTGTAGCTGATGTCGGCGCCGCGCGCCGCTTCAGAGATAGATCCGACCGACCCGATGCGACGCAGCACATCAATACGCTTGTCGGTGGCGTCATGCCCGAGGGCGGCGTCAAGCTTAAGAGAGGGTGATGGGTTCATGCGCAGATTGTCCCCTCACCAGGAACACTTGGCTATACTCGCTATTCCATTTCTGAATAGCGAGCCTTTCCATGAAACCTGTTGCTGCCGTCCTGATGGCAGGTCCGTTCCTGAGCGCTCCCCTGCAGGCCGCCGAACTCAGCGTGGCCGTCGCTGCAAACTTTACCGCGCCGATGCAGAAAATTGCCGCTGCCTTCGAGAAGGAGACGGGCCACAAGCTCGCGCTGTCCTTCGGCTCGACAGGCAAGTTCTACGCGCAGATCAAGAATGGAGCCCCGTTCGAGGTCCTGTTCGCCGCCGACGATGAGACGCCCACGCGTCTGGAACGGGAAGGCGAAGGCGTGGCGGGCACCCGCTTCACCTACGCCATCGGAAAGGTCGTCCTGTGGAGCAAGCAGCCGGACCTGGTCGACGACAAGGGCGAAGTCTTGCGCACGGGCTCGTTCGAACGCATCGCACTGGCCGACCCCAAGCTCGCCCCCTATGGTGCAGCGGCGATGCAGACCCTGACCCGACTCGGCCTGGCCGATGCGTTGAGCAGCAAGTTCGTGCAGGGCGAGAACATCGGCCAGGCCTACCAGTTCGTCGCCACCCAGAACGCGCCGCTGGGTTTCGTCGCGCTGTCGCAGGTGTATGCCGAAGGCCGCCTGACCGAGGGCTCGGCCTGGATGGTGCCTGAAACGCTCTACGAGCCGCTCCGCCAGGATGCGCTCATCCTGGCCAAGGGCAAAGACAACACGGCCGCAGCCGAGTTGATGCGCTATCTGCAGGGCGATGTGGCAAAGGCCGTCATCCGCTCCTACGGCTACGGGCTCTGAGCTTCACCATGTTGGACCACCACGCCTGGCAGGCTGTCTGGCTGACGCTGGAACTGGCGACACTGACGACCGTGCTGCTGTTGCTCGTCGCGACGCCGCTGGCGTGGTGGCTGTCGCAGACGCGCTCGCGCTGGCGGGCGCCGATCAGTGCGGTGGTAACCTTGCCGCTTGTGCTTCCGCCGACGGTGTTGGGCTTTTATCTGCTGGTGTTGATGGGGCCGCAAGGGCCGTTGGGGCAACTGACCCTGGCCTTGGGTTGGGGCACCTTGTCCTTCACCTTCACCGGCCTCCTGATCGGTTCGATCATCTTCTCGCTGCCCTTCGCCGTGCAGCCCATTCAGCACGCCTTCGAGTCCATCGGCGCCCGGCCGCTTGAGGCCGCCGCCACCTTGCGCGCGAGTCCGCTCGACGCTTTCTTCAGCGTGGCGCTGCCGCTCGCACGGCCAGGTCTGCTCGCTGCCGCCATCCTCAGCTTTGCGCATACGGTTGGGGAGTTCGGGGTGGTGTTGATGATCGGCGGCAACATCCCGGGCAATACACGTGTCGTCTCCACCCAGATCTACGGTCATGTCGAAGCGATGGAGTACGCGCAAGCCCACTGGCTGGCAGGCGGCATGGTGGTCTTTTCTTTCGTGGTCCTGCTGTGCCTGTCCCTGCTCAAGCGCAACGGCGCGAGCGTGATGCGTTGATGGCTGATATCAACCAGATCCGCTTGAAGCTGCCGCGCGCGCAGTTCGACGTCGATGTCGATCTTCACCTTCCTGGCAAGGGCATCACGGTGCTGTTCGGTGCGTCGGGGTCGGGCAAGACCAGCATCTTGCGCTGCGTAGCCGGGCTCGAGCGCGCGGCGTCAGGCTTCGTCAGGATCGGCGACGCAGTGTGGCAGGACGACGAGCGGGGCATATTCGTGCCCACCTGGCGCCGCCCCCTCGGATACGTCTTCCAGGAGGCCAGCCTGTTCGAGCATCTGGATGTGCAGCGCAACCTCGAATATGGGCTGCGTCGCACGGCCCAGTCGGCGGACAGTAACACGCTTGACGATGCGGTCGATCTGCTGGGTATTCGTGCGCTGCTCAAGCGTCGTCCGCAGGCACTGTCCGGCGGCGAGCGTCAACGCGTGGCCATCGCGCGCGCCCTGGTTACCCAGCCGCGACTGCTGCTGCTCGATGAACCCCTCGCGTCCCTGGATCTTCCCCGCCGCCGCGAAATCATGCCGTGGCTCGAACGCCTGCGTGACCAGCTTGCGATACCGATGCTCTACGTCACGCATTCGATGGATGAACTGAGCCGGCTGGCGGACGAAGTCGTGGTACTGGACAAGGGGCAGGCGGTCGCCGCCGGTGCCGTCAGCGAGGTGCTGGCCAGGGGCGACCTGCCGGTCCTGGCGGACGAAGAGGCGGCCACGGTCCTTCAAGGCATCGTCCTGGAGTGCGATGCGCGCTGGCATCTCGCTCGTGTTCAGCTCTCGGAAGGGAGTCTGCTGGTGCGCGACAGCGGACTGACACCCGGCAACCCGGTTCGGCTACGCATCCTGGCGAGGGACGTGAGCCTGACGCTGGATGAGCCGACACGCAGCAGCATCCAGAACCATCTCCCGGGCGTGGTCGACGCCGTCATGGCGGACATCCATCCGGCGCATGCCATCGTGCGGGTTCGATGCGGCGGAAACACCCTGATTTCGCGCGTGACCTGGAAATCGGTCGAGGAGCTTCAGATTCAGCCCGGGTTGGCGATGTGGGCTCAGGTGAAATCGGTCGCTGTCATCGCCTGAGTGGGGCAGCTTCATGGCGGAGAGCGGTCGCAGGGTCGCCATGTCGGGATGCGGCAGCTCTGGGTTGCAACCGGCCCGTGACAGGCGAGCAAATGAAAGCCCACGCAACCCTCGGCCGCGCGCGGGTTCAACCCGCTCCGCCGCTGCGGCGCCAGGCCTCCAGGTCGCTGCGTTCGATGTGGGTCTCGCGCGGGTTGATGTTCCCCGGCAGCAGTGGCCCATCCCATTGTTCGGTGGCCCATCGCCTGACGTTGGCGTGCAGCTCGCATTGCTGTATCGCATTTGCCAGCACGACTTCGGCATCGTGCGTCGACCTGCCTTCACCGGCCAGCAAGTGCGCCGCGTCGCGCAGCGTCAGGGTGGTGCCGTTGTCGGTTGCGTTGGTCATGGTGGTCTCCCGGGGCTGTCGGCGTGTGCCGAGTAATGAGGTGGACAGGCCTGCCGGCAAATGGTGCGGTGGGCCGGCGGCGGAAGATCGTGTGACGCGGGTTCGCCCAGGGCAGTGAGCGCTTGTCTATAACGAGAGCGTCACATCGACGATCGGCGAGGTGCGGAGATGAACACGCTGGGATGGCAGGAACTGAAAGTGGTGGCCCTCGCTGTCGACGATCTGGCGAGGGCGGAAGATTTCTACCGGACCAGGCTGGGTCTCGAGCCCAGGCTCCAGGCAGACGGTGACGTCGGTTTCGCCCTGGGCGGCCTGACGATCCTGCTCAAGCCGCTTGCCGGACCCGGCGGCGGGGCCGGGAAGTCGCCCTATCCGCGGCTGACCATTGCGGTCGCGGACGCGCCGCGGATGGCGCGGGAGCTGGCCGCTCGCGGCGTCACGATCAGCGACGCGGTGCAACGCTACGACGATGGTTACTGGGTCGGCGCCTTGCTGGACAGCGAGGGCAACAAGCTGTGGTTCTGCTCCGAGGCCGGGAAGCCCGCGCCAGGGGCGTGACTCGGGCTGTGCGTGGCGGCTTCGAGCGGGTTGCTGGACTGGAAGGTCGCGCGCAGGAAGACGCCGAGCGAGGCGGGGAGGGCGAGGGTGCGGGGTGCGCTCGACCGCCAGGCCTTGCCGGAAGCGTCAGCCTCGATATCGCAGCGCATCCACAAAGGCCGCAAAGGCGGGCGACGTCTGTCGTCTGTTCGGGTAGTACAGGTGAAAGCCCTGGAAGTACGGACACCATTCCGACAAGACTTCCTTCAGCCGCCCATCGGCCAGATAGGGTGCGGCGAGCGCTTCGGGGACGTAAGCCAGACCGATTCCATCCACGGCCGCATCGAGCACATGCACGATGCTGTTGAAGACGAGTTGCCCGTCGCACTTCACGGTGAAGGGCTGGCCATCCTTCTCGAACTCCCATGCATAGATGGCGCCCGAGGGGCGGTGCCGGATGTTGATGCACGCGTGTTCGGTGAGCGCGTGTGGCGTCTCGGGTGGGGCGCAGCGCTCGAAATAGGCGGGCGCGCCCACCACGGCCAGGCGCCAGTCGGGGCTGATACGCACCGCGATCATGTCCTTGCTGATCGCTTCGCCCAAACGGATGCCGGCGTCGAACCGCTGCTCGACAATATCGGTGAATCCGTAGTCGACGAAGAGCTCGAGCTTGATGTCGGGGTAGTTCTTCAGGAACCCCGAAAGCATCGGCCTCAGGTAGAGCTCGATGGCGTCGTCGGTGCAGGTGATCCGGATCGTTCCCGCCGGCTTGTCGCGCAACTCGCCCAGCGCTTCCACCTCGGCGGCGATCTGCTCCAGCAGCGGTGCATCCGAGCGCATCAGTCTTTCGCCGGCGTCCGTCGGCGCCACATTGCGCGTCGTGCGCGCGAGCAAGCGCACGCCGAGGCGCTCCTCGAGCGCCCGGATCGTGTGGCTCAGGGCGGAGGGCGTCACCCCCAGCCTGGCGGCCGCCCTGGTGAAGCTCCGCTCTCGCGCCACGGCCAGGAAAGCGTGCAGATCGTCGACCTTGGTATGTGACATTGATGAAGAATTTTCACAGCGACATGAAGATTGTAGTGATTTATTGATTGTCCGCACTCTGAAAAACTGCAGCCCATCACAACGTTGAGCGCTGCGACACAGGTGAGCCGTTCAACGCATCGACTGGCTTTCAGGAGGAACTCCCACCATGAACACACACCACGAACAGCGCTGCATCGATGCCGACGTCCTCTCCGGGCCGGCCTCCGAGCGCCGAGAATTCCTGAAGACCGCCGGCACCGGCATCGCCGCGCTGGGCGTCCTGTCGATCGACGCCAGCGCCGCATTCGCTGCGGGCGCGCAGACGAGCGGAAACGCACCCGCCGACGCCAGCAATTTCTACACGAGCGAGCGGGTCGGCGTGCACAAGGTCAGCTTCAGGAACCAGTACCGGATGAGCGTCGGCGGGAACCTGTTCATTCCCCGTGATCCGGACCCGGACAGGAAGTATCCGGCCATCGTCGTCGGCCACCCCATGGGGGCGGTGAAGGAGCAAAGTGCGAACCTCTACGCCACCCGGATGGCGGAGCTGGGCTTCGTGACCTTGTCGCTCGACCTGTCCTTCTGGGGCGAGAGCGCCGGCGAGCCGCGCAATGCCGTTTCGCCGGACCTCTATGCCGAAGCTTTCAGCGCGGCGGTGGACTTCCTGGGCACCCAGGCCATGGTCGAGCGCGAGCGGATCGGCGCCATCGGCATCTGCGGCAGCGGCAGCTTCGTCATCAGTGCGGCGAAGATCGACCCACGCATCAAGGCCATCGCCACCCTCAGCATGTACGACATGGGCGCGGCCAACCGTAACGGACTACGCCATTCGCAGACGCTGGAACAGCGCAAGGCCACCATTGCCGAGGCGGCGCAGCAGCGCCATGTCGAGTTCGCCGGTGGCGAGACCCGGTACACGAGCGGTACGGTGCATGAGCTGAATGCGAACTCCAGCGCGATCGAACGCGAGTTCTACGAGTTCTACCGCACGCGGCGGGGGGCGTTCACACCCGAGGGCGCGTCGGCGGACCTGACGACGCACCCAACGCTGACCAGCAACGTCAAGTTCATGAACTTCTACCCGTTCAACGACATCGAGACGATCTCGCCGCGTCCGCTGCTGTTCATCACCGGCGATCAGGCGCACTCCAGGGAGTTCAGCGAAGACGCCTACCAGCGTGCCGCCGAGCCGAAGGAGCTGTACTACGTCCCCGGTGCCGGTCACGTCGATCTGTATGACCGCATGAACCTGATCCCGTGGGGCAAGCTGGCCGCGTTCTTCACCCGGCATCTGGCATGACGGAGGACGCGCGCATGTGGATGAGCGTCGGCGAACGTCGCTTCGCCATCACCCTGGCCGACAATGCCGCAGCCCGTGCGTTTGCCGCCCTGTTGCCGCTGACCCTGGACATGGCCGAGCTCAACGGCAACGAAAAATACGCGACACTGCCCAAAGCCCTGCCGGCAGATTCGAGCCGACCGGGAACGATCCGCAATGGCGACCTCAGGCTGTACGGCACGGATACCCTGGTGGTCTTCTACCTGACCTTCGACTCGTCGTACGCGTACACCCGTCTCGGCCGTGTGGACGACCCCGCCGGCCTGGCCCAGGCGCTCGGCAAGCGTGACGTGCGAATCGTTTTCTCCACCCCTTGATACAGGAACCTCGACCATGGCCATCAAAGCCTATGGAGCCCACGCCGGCGACCGCCCCCTCGAACCCCTGGACATCACCCGCCGCATGCCGGGCGCGCACGACGTGCAGATCGACATCGCCTTCTGCGGCGTATGCCATTCCGACCTCCACCAGGTGCGCTCGGAGTGGGCCGGCACGCTGTATCCCTGCGTGCCTGGACACGAGATCGTCGGTCGTGTATCGACGGTGGGCGCGCAGGTGACGGCCTTCGCGCTCGGTGATCTGGTCGGGGTCGGCTGCATCGTCGACAGCTGCAAGCATTGCGACGACTGCGACGAGGGGCTGGAGAACTACTGCGACCACATGGTCGGCACCTACAACGGCCCGACGGCCGATGCGCCCGGCCACACGCTGGGCGGCTATTCGCAGCGGATCGTCGTGCACGAACGCTACGTGCTGCGCATCCGCCACCCCGAGGCTCAACTCGCCGCCGTTGCGCCGCTGGTGTGCGCGGGCATCACGACGTACTCGCCGCTGCGACACTGGAAGGTGGGGCCGGGTCACAAGGTCGGCGTGGTCGGCATCGGCGGCCTGGGCCACATGGGCATCAAGCTGGCGCACGCGATGGGCGCGCACGTGGTGGCCTTCACCACCTCCGAATCCAAGCGTGATGCGGCCAGGGCCCTGGGGGCGGATGAGGTCGTCGTCTCGCGCAACCCGGACGAAATGGCAGCCCATACCCGGAGCTTCGACTTCATCCTCGACACCGTCGCCGCACCGCACGACCTCGATGCCTTCCTGGCGCTGCTCGAGCGCGACGGCGCGATGACGCTGGTCGGCGCACCCGCATCGCCGCACCCGTCGCCGAACGTGTTCAGGCTGATCATGAAGCGCCGCACGCTGGCCGGCTCGATGATCGGCGGCATTCCCGAAACCCAGGAAATGCTCGATTTCTGCGCCGAGCACGGCATCGTGGCGGATATCGAGATGATCCGCGCCGACGAAATCGACGCGGCCTACGAGCGCATGCTGAAGGGCGACGTGAAGTATCGCTTCGTGATCGATAGCGCCACGCTGGCAGGGTAGCGGCTGGAGCCCCGGCAACGCCATGGTCTCGTAACAGGCGATTGACGCCAGCCGGGCGTATGATTCGCACCGGATGTGCGCTGATTCCCGCGCCGCAACATGACTCGAAGGATGGTGCGAATTGAAGATTCGCGAGGTCCAGCACCCGGCTGGTGTCGTTCCGTTCGCGTTCCTGATCACGATCCTGATCGGAAGCGGGCTGCTCATGTTGCCGATCGCCCGCGCAGATGCCGTCGCCGCGCCCTGGCTCACCGCGCTGTTCACCGCGGTATCGGCGGTATGCGTGACCGGCCTGGTGACGGTGGATACGGGCACCTACTGGTCGTCGTTCGGCCAGTGGGTGATCATGGTGCTGTTCCAGATCGGTGGCTTCGGCATGATGACGGCGGCCACGCTGCTCGGGCTCATGGTCAACCGCTCCTTGCGCTTGAGCACGCGGCTCACGGCGCAGGCCGAAACACACGCCGTCGGTATCGGTGACGTCACCAGCGTGGCCAAACTCGTGCTGTTGGTGACCCTGATCGTCGAGCTCGCCACAGCGCTGGCGCTTTTCGCGCGCTTGCGCATCGGGTACGAGCTCCCTTGGGCCGATGCAGCCTGGAGCGGTCTCTTCCACGCGGTCTCCGCTTTCAACAACGCGGGCTTCTCGATTCACGCGGACGGCCTGGTGCGCCATGCGACCGACGGTTTCATGCTCGTCCCCATCATGCTGGCGATCGTGATCGGCGGTCTGGGATTTCCTGTCTTGCATGACCTGCGCCGGAAACTCGCCAGCCCGCACCGCTGGTCGGTGCACAGCAAGCTGACGCTCGTGGGGACGGCCGTGCTGCTGCTGGGCGGCACGATCCTGCTGCTTGGCTTCGAGTGGTCGAATCCGCGCACGCTCGGCCCGATGTCCGCCGGGGACAAGCTGCTGTCGGCGATCTTCGCCTCGGTCTCGGCACGCACCGCCGGATTCAATTCGATCGACATCGGCGGGCTGACGCATGAAAGCCTCGGGCTGCATTACTTCCTGATGTTCATCGGTGGCGGCAGCGCCGGTACGGCCGGGGGCGTCAAGGTGGGCACGGCGATGATCCTGGTGATGCTGGTGATCGCGGAGATCCGCGGCCGGATGGATACGGAAGCCTTCGGCCGGCGTATCAGCCATTCGGCCCAGCGCCAGGCCATCACCGTGCTCGTCCTCAGCAGCGCGGTGGTCGTGCTGGGCACCGTGTTCATCCTGCACACCACCGAGATCGCCACCGACAGGGTGATCTTCGAGGTGATCTCGGCGTTTGCCACAGTGGGCCTGTCCACCGGCATTACTGCCGAACTGCCCGAATCCGCCCAGCTGATGCTGGTGCTGCTGATGTACGTCGGCCGGGTCGGCACGGTCACACTGGCGGCATCGCTCGCACTGGGCGAGCATCGCATGCCGTTCCGCTATCCAGAGGAGCATCCCGTTGTTGGCTAGGCTATTTACAGAGCAGTTCGCCTTCTCGAAGGGCGACAGTGTGGTCGTGATCGGCCTTGGGCGCTTTGGTGGCGCCGTGGCCAACTCCCTGATGCAGCTCGGGCACGACGTGATGGGGATCGATCGCGATGCCGAGCCGGTTCACGAGTGGGCGGACCTGCTCACGCACGCGGTCCAGGCCGACTCGACCAACGCGATGACCATGCGCCAACTCGGCGTGGGCGACTTCGCGCATGCCATCGTCGGCATCGGGGGTGACCTGGCCGCCAGCCTGATGACGGTGATGGCACTGACCGAGTTGGAGATTCCCGACATCTGGGTCAAGGCGATGACGCCAGAGCACGGCAAGATCGCCGAGCGCATCGGCGCGCATCACGTGGTCTACCCCGAGGCCGACATGGGAGAGCGCGTCGCGCATCTCATCAGTGGGCGAATGATGGACTACATTGAATTTGACGACGGCTTTGCGATCGCGAAAATTCAGGCGCCGCCGGCAACGCACGACCTTTCGCTCGCGGAGTCCTTGGTGCGCGAGCGCTTCGGCGTCACGGTCGTCGGCATCAAGCGCGCGCACGAGGATTTTCAGCACGGCAAGCCCGTCAGCGTCGTACAGCCCGGCGATCTGCTAATCGTTTCAGGGCCGACCAAGAAGGTGGAAGCGTTTGCGGCAAGTGGCCGCAGACGTTAGCCAGCCAGCCCGTCGATGGCGGCTGATCGGCAGTCCACCGCCCATTCCATCTCGTCGTCCCGGAAAAGGCCTCCGCGAAATGCTCAACTGGATCCTGACTCAATTCAAGCGACAGTCGGCCGAAGATCTCGCGCGGGCGCGAGAACTGGTCAAGGCTGCCGAGCGGGGAGGCGCACACGTGAACCTTGCGAAGGCGCGCGAGCTTGCCAGGGCGCTCGGGGTCGAAGTGGAGGCCCATGCAAGCGCCGATCAGGTCATTCACGCAATCCGACGTTACCTCAGTCATCGCTGTGAGCTGTGAATCCGGCGGTGCCGAAGGCTGAAAAGGCACCTGGGTGGGCTGTCGAAGGCTCGCCATCGCGCCTCCCTTCGAAGGGGGTCACCGGTCGGGCGCCTGCCGTTGCACTGTCGAGATGGCGACGGTCTCTCGCGAGGCGGCACGGGACTTTCGCGCCCGCTTCCCGGAACTTCTGTGCCGGTCCGGAGGTAGACGTCTTAATCCGGGCACAAACCGCTGCCCGAGGAGGCGGTCGATATGCAGGAAGTACGAGCGATCCGGCCGGACCGTGAAGTCCTGACGCGCCAGCGGCTGCCGTATTTCGTCGGCATCTCGGGACAGACGGTCGGGGCGAGCGGGCTGAGCATGCACCTGGTGACGATCCCGCCCGGGGCCAGGTCGGAGCCGCACTACCATGTCGGGTACGAGACCGGCATCTATGTGCTGGAAGGCAGGGTTCTGACGCGCTGGGGCGCGAAGCTCGAGAACGAGGTGGTCAGCGAAGCCGGGGAGTTCCTGTTCGTCCCGGCAGGGGTGCCTCACGAGGCGGTCAATCTGAGCGCCACGGAACCGGCCCGTGCCGTGGTGGCGCGCAACCATCCCGCGGAGCAGGACCAGGTGCAGCCCTATGTTGCCGGATAGAGGCCCCCGCCGTGTGCGCCGAAGGCTGCGTCGATGCCCGGCTTCCTTGCGCGGTTCCTGCTCGATCTTCACCTGCACCACGTCAGTCAGGTGTCGGGCGCGACTGCGCAGCCCCGCCAGCAGGCGCGGCGCGTTGTCGCAATGCGGTGCGATGTAGTGGATGACTACAAGTCGATTTCGGCAACCATGAACGTGACGGCCTTTCCGGAGAGGATCACCCGGCGACCTTGCAGCTGGCACGAGAGCCGCCCCCCTCTAGGCGAAACCTGTCTCGCCTCGAAGCGAGTCTTGCCGAGCCGCCGAGCCCAGTAAGGCGTCAGCTCGCAGTGGGCAGAACCAGTCACCGGATCCTCGGGGACGCCGATCTTCGGCGCGAAGAAGCGGCTTACGAAGTCGACGTCCGTGCCGGGAGCGGTAACGATCACGCCACGTAGATCCAGCGCCTGGAGTTTAGCGAAATCGGGTGCGATGGCACGCACGGCGTCTTCGTCTTCGAAAATGGCCATGTAGTCGTTCGCAGCCCACACCTCCTGAGGCACGCGACCCAGTCCGGCGACCAGCGCATCCGGAATGGGCTTCGCCACGGGGGGCTGCGCAGGAAAGTCCATCGCCAGCAGCCCGCCCTTCGACTCGACGACGAGCGCTCCGCTCCTGGTTTGAAAAGTGATCTGCTTCCCGGAGTGGCCGAGGATGTCAAACAGGACATGAGCCGAGGCTAACGTCGCGTGGCCGCAGAGCTCGACCTCCGCAACGGGCGTGAACCATCGAAGCTGAAACCCTTCTTCGGAAGGGACGAAGAAAGCGGTTTCGGAGAGGTTGTTCTCGTTGGCGATCGCCTGCAGCAGGCCATCGTCAAGCCAGCGCTCCAGCGGGCACACGGCGGCAGGGTTGCCCTCGAAGACCCGCTCCGCAAATGCATCGACCTGATATTGCTTGAGTTTCATCGTCCGGCTCCTGGTGTGCTGGCTGGCGAGGCAGGTTGCAAATCTGGCCTGTCATTCTGCAGCGCGGGCTTCGAGGCGTGAAGCAGCAAATCGCTTCGGGGGCCTTTGTTTCGACTGTCCCGAGTTGGTGTGCGCGGCGGCGTCGATCGCGCTGGGCGAGCAGCGCATGCCGTTCCGCTATCCGGAGGGACATCCCGTTGTTGGCCAGGCTATTTGCAGGGCAGTTCGCCTTCGCGAAGGGCGGTTCGGTGTCACGGTCGCCGGCATCAAGCGCGCACACGAGGATTTCCAGCACGGCAAGCCGAGCAGTGTCGTGCGGCCCGGTGATCTGCTTGCTCGACTTCGGCCGCGCGAGCGAGACCGTCGACTTGTCCTCGCTCGCGCTGACCCACTACACGCTCAAGAACCTCGGCACCCGCCGCCTCGCGCTGGATTCCGGCGAGGGTGAGTACAAGCTCAAGCCCAGCGGCCCCGGCTGCGGCGAGGTGCGCGACAAGCAGAAGGCGGCGCTCGAGGAGATCATCGCGCGGGTGAACAAGCGCTTCGTCGGCGAGCTCACCGCGGGCAGCAAGCTGCTCTACGGAACAGCGCGATCAAGGGCAAGCTGCTGGAGTGCGAGACGCTGATCGAGCAGGCGGTGAACAACACCAAGGAGCAGTTCGGCAACTCGCCGGACCTCGACGCGCGCATTCTGGATGCGGTGATGGATGCACTTTCGGCGTTCACGTCGATGAGCCGGCAGGCGCTGGAGTCCGAACGCATCCGCGCCGAGATCAAGGCCATCCTGCCCGGCCCGGGGCGGCTGTATCAATTGTTGCGTGCCGCCCGTTCTGCAGGCGAAGGGGGCGAAAGTCGTCCTTGCCGAGCCTTCTACGGAGGTGACGCTGCAGCGGGTCGCGAAACTGGCGGACACGGTCATCGGCCTGGCGCCGATCGGTTTCGTTGCAGCGGTAAATGATGGCTGGGTGTTCAGTGGGTGGGCAGGATGAAGGTGCTCTTCTCGCGCACGGCGAGGCTGGGGTCGTGCAGCGCCACCGTCTCGAATGCGATCGGCTGCACGCCAGACGGCATGCCGGTGAGCGGGGACGACAGGGTGAGCGTGACGGTGTGGACGCGCCCCGGTTCGACCACGAACTCGGTGGCGCCGTCGATCCGCAGCCCCGGCAGGCCGCTGACGCCGATGCGGAACTGGCGGGTCGCCTCTTCCATGTTGACGAGCTTGAGCGTGTAGCGGTTCTCGATTCGGCCCTCGGTGGTCTCCTGCATCAGGGCGCTGCGATCCCGGTGCACTTCCACCCGCAGCAGCACGCGCTCGGTCAGCGTCCACGCACCCAGCGCCGTGAACACCAGCAGCAGGCCAACGTAGACCAGTGTCCGTGGCCGTGACCAGACCCTGGCGACCTTGGGCTGAACAGCAAGCTCGCCTTCGCTCGTGAAGCGGATCAAGCCGCGCGGTGCGCCGATCTTGTCCATGACCTCGTCGCAACCGTCGATACACAGGCCGCAGTTGATGCACGGGTATTGCAGGCCGTCCCGAATGTCGATTCCCGTCGGACACACCTGTACGCAGAGCCCGCAGTCGATGCAGTCGCCCTTGTTGCCGGCCTGGCGCAAGGCGCCACGCGGTTCTCCGCGCTGGGCGTCGTAGCTGACGTTCGCCGTATCCGAATCGATCATCACGCCCTGGAAGCGCGAGTACGGACACATGTGCTGGCATACGGCCTCGCGCGCCAGCCCCGCCTGAAGGTAGGTGAAGGTCGCGTAGAAGAGCAGCCAGAAGGTTTCCCAGGGGCCCGTCTGGAAGCTGGCGATCGCCGGTAGCAGTTCCCGGGTCGGCGTGAAGTAGCCGACGAAGGTGATCGCGGTCCACGCGGCCACCAGCGCCCAGGTGCCGTGCTTGACCGACTTGATCAGCAGCTTGCGCGCCGACATCGGGCCCTGGTCGAGGCGCAGGCGTGCGAGGTGATCCCCTTCGATCTTGCCCTCGATCCACACGAAGATGGATGTGTAGACCGTCTGTGGACAGGCAAAGCCGCAGAACAGGCGCCCGGCGATGGCGGTGGTGAAGAACAGCGCGGTCGCGGCGAGGATCAGGATGAAGGCGAGCAGCAGCGCATCCTGCGGCCACAGGACCAGGTCGAAGAGGTAGAGCTTGTCGTCCGCGATGTCGAACAGGATCGCCTGCCGCGTGCCGGTTTCGGTTGTCCACGGCAACCAGCACGCGCCGTAGAACACGATCTGGGTGAGCCACACCATGGCCCAGCGCAGGCTGTTGAAACGGCCTTGCACCGCATTGGCGTGGATCTTTCCCTTCCTGCGATAAAACTCCAGCTTGGCTTCGCGCATCTTGCTGACGGCTGGGTTCATGGATGTGCTCCGGCTCTGACGATGGCCGGAAGTACATCACCGCGCGCGAGACCGGGGCAGCTTCAGATCGTTCGATTTGGAACAGGTACAGATCATGTGCGAGGGCTTCGCTGTGCCTGACGACTATCCGCCCGACTGTTCCTGTCCACGCCTCGGCAGGCGCCCACAATCACGGTATCGAATCAGGAGTGGAACACCGTGATCGCCAATACGATGAGTTTGCCCACCACCTTGGGCGACGCCCCCCCAGCCACCGGCAGGGTGCCCGGCAACAAGGGAATCTGGGTCGGGATCTGCTGCGAGTTCGTCGAATTCCTGGTGCTGTTCGTCGTGTATTTCGTCGCCCGCGCGCACTTTCCCGACGCCTTCCATAGCGGGGCGGAGCGGCTCTCGCAGGCCGCCGGCGTGGTGATCACCTTGCTGATGGTGAGCAGCAGCTTCTTCATCGCCTGCTCGGTCACGAGCCTGCGTGCCGGACGCAGGCGTGAATCGATCGCCTGGCTGATCGCGGGCCTGGTCGCGGCGCTGGGCTATCCGGTGGCGAAATACCTCGAGATCCAGTGGAACCTCGCGCACGGCATCGACGGCGAGTCGGGGATCTTCTTCACCGTCTATTACTACCTGACCTTCACCCATATGGTGCATGCCTTCTGGGGCATCCTCGGCATCCTGTGGGTTCTGACGCGTCATTCATTCGGGATCTATACGGCCGACGAGCACAGCGGTCTGGAAGCGCTCGCCAGCTACTGGCACGCGACCGACATCATCTGGCTGGTCATCTTCCCCTTCTTTTACGTCCTGGCCTGATCATGGAATCCATCGAGCGCAAACCCGCCACGTCACTCCGGCCCCTGGTCCTGACCTGGCTGGCCCTGGTCGGGCTGACCCTGCTCAGCCCGCTACTTGGCAACGGTCTCGGGGGGCAGGAGGCCGTGCAGTTGATCGTGGCCGCGATCATCTGGATCAAGGGCCACCTGGTCGCACGCCACTTCATCGAGGCGGAGCTGGCACATCCCTTCATCCGCAGCGTGCTGCGGTTCTTCATCGCCTTCACGCCGATCGCGATCGTGCTGACGACCTTCTTCGGCGACCGCTTCGCCCGCTTTGCGAGCCTATAGCTGGCGCTTGATCAGCCTGCCGAGCGTCGCCAGGGCCTGATCCTGGCGAGGCGTCGCGGGATGACCGAAGTTGAGCCGCAGGTAGTTTGGAAACGCCCGCTTCGCGGAAAAGATCGGTCCCGGGGCGATGCTGATGCCGTGCGCGAGTGCTTCTTCATGCAGCCGCAGCGCATCGACCCGGGCGGGCAGTTCCAGCCACAGAAAGTACCCGCCGTCCGGCCGGGCCAGGCGGATACCGCCGGGAAAGTGCGCTTCGATGCCGGCCAGGAGTTGCGTTTCCTGGGCGGCAAGCTGCCTGCGCAACTGACGCAGGTGATTGTCGAAGCCGCCATGCTTCAGGTAGTCGGCCAGCGCGATCTGCAGCGGGACGGCCGTTGCCAGGCTGGTCGAGTATTTCTGCCGCTGCACCTGCTTGGCGAAACGCCCGGCCGCAACCCACCCGACGCGATAACCCGGGGCGAGACACTTCGAGAACGACGACACGTGCAGCACCAGTCCATCCGTGTCCATCGCCTTGCTGCACAACGGCGCGTCACGCTGGAAGTACAACTCGGCGTAGACATCATCCTCGATCAGCGGAACCTGGTGTTTGTGCAGCAGCGCCACCAGCGCGCGCTTGTTCTCGTCCGAGACGCAACTGCCGGTCGGGTTGGCAAAATTCAGCATGAACAGGCAGGCCTTGATCGGATGACGGCGCAGCGCATCGGCCAGCGCATCCAGGCTGACCCCTTCGCGCGGGTGGCTCGGGATCTCGATGACCTTGAGCCCCAGGCGTTCGCTGGCCTGCAGCCCCGCATAGAAGGTGGGCGATTCGATGGCAATCAGATCGCCGGGTTGGGTCAACGCTTGCAGGCACAGGTTGAGCCCTTCCATCGCGCCCGCCGTGACGACGATCTCCTGCGGCGACACCGAGGCGCCATGGGCGAGATAACGCAGCGCGAGTTGTCGGCGCAGCTCGTCATTGCCCGGCGGCAGGTCGGTCACCGTGGCCAGCGGATCCAGATGACGTGCCGCCGCAGCAAGGAAGCGGCCGAGCTTGTCGAGCGGATAGAGCCGCGCGTCGGGAAAGCTCGACCCCAACGGAACGATGGCAGGATCGCGCACGCTGTCGAGGATCTGGAAGATGAAGTCGCTGACCTCGAGCGCCGTCGACCCGCCCACTGGATGGGTCATGTCCGGCTCGGGCAGCTTGCTCCCAAGCCGCGCGCGCACGAAGTAGCCCGACTTCGGCCGCGCCTCGATAAGGCCTCGGCTCTCGAGCAGGTGGTAAGCCTGAGTGACCGTGATCGGGCTGATGCCATGGGTCTTGCAGGCCTGGCGGACGGAAAGGAGCTTCTCGCCGGGGCGCAAGACGCCCTCAGCGATCAGCTGTGCGGTCCGGTCGGCAAAATCGTGGTAGAGGCCCATGAGCGGATCTTAGCTGCAAAGCAGTGGAACACCTTTGGCATGGATCATTCCTCAGGGACGCTTTGCACAAGGGTCGAGGGCCCGAGTTGAATCAACTTAAGACCTGCCGTCCAGCGGCACTGCTGCCGCCAGATCGCTCCAGGCTGGGCGGTAGCGGGCAGATCAGGCGTCATCCATCCGGAAGCTCCGGCCAGTCTGATGGTCGCCGGCCATCACCACTGAGGCCAACGCGCCGATGCGGCCGTTGCATGACCGCATAGCGGTGATCTTGGCGCCGGGCGACTACCTGGCATGGCTGAACGGGGCGACGCAGACCGCGGCGGTGCAGGGTGTGGTGCAGCGATGGAGGCGTCTGGAAACGAAAAAACCCACCGTTTCGGGTGGGTTCTCGTGCTTGCCTGCTGCTTACCGTGACTACTCGAACTTCGCCGACGAGGAGTCAAGTCCGTCAAATTATGGGGCGACATACCGGTTTCGAACCGGTGACCTTTGGAGCCACAATCCAATGCTCTACCAACTGAGCTAATGCCGCCACTACAGGACCCCGGCAATTGCCGAGACCCTTGTAACCTTTTTCTCTGGCCTGCCCGGCAGGGATCGAACCTGCAACCGCCGGCTTAGAAGGCCGGTGCTCTATCCAATTGAGCTACGGGCAGCTTCTGACAGGCCTACAGGGTGTGAGCTGGTCGGGGTGGAGGGATTCGAACCCCCGACATCTTGCTCCCAAAGCAAGCGCGCTACCGGACTGCGCTACACCCCGAGA
>JBEOKH010000118.1:0-7593 GCA_040275625.1 Thauera sp.
TGCAGGTCGTAGCGCTCGCGGATGCGGCCCTTGGCGTCGATCAGCGTGCGCAGTCCGGCCGGCGCCCGGCCGCGCGCCGCGACCACGATCGGCTCCACCGGAATCGGCCCTTCCGCGAGCGACTGCAGCGCGGCCACGCTGGCGGCGTCGAGGTCGGCCGCATCGACGACGTAATGCAGCACCTGGAAGCGGTCGCCGAGCACCTGCAACAGCCACGGCTCGCCGCCGGCCGCTGCGACCGGGGCATCGTCCATCGGCGCGCCGGGCACCATGTTGCCGGCAAACACCGCCTCGTCGGCGGTGTTCAGCCGCGAACCGGTGAGGAAGCTCGGCACCGACAGACGACCGGAGTTGACCAGCGCGCGCGCGAACGGGTGGTGCTCGGCCAGGCCCAGCACCGCGTTGCGGAAGGTCCTGCTGGTGCGGCTCTTGGGCGTGATGAAGTCGGTCGAGCGCGTCGAGTTCATGATGTTCTCGTCCGCCGCGAAACCGCGCTCCTCGGCGTAGGTGTCGAGCAGCGTGGCCGGCGCCTTGCCGTCCATCACCAGCTTGAGCTTCCACACCAGGTTGTCAGCGTCCTGGATGCCGGAGTTGGCGCCGCGCGCGCCGAAGGGCGAGACCTGGTGCGCGGCGTCGCCGACGAAGAGCACGCGACCGTGGGTGAAGCTGTTCATGCGCCGGCACTGGAAGGTGTACACGCTGACCCATTCAAGCTCGAACTCGCGGTCGTCACCGAGCATCGCCTTGATGCGCGGGATCACGTTCTCGGGCTTCTTCTCCTGCTCCGGGTCGGCCTCCCAGCCGAGCTGGAAGTCGATTCGAAAGACGTTGTCGGCCTGGCGGTGCAGCAGCACCGACTGGTTGGGGTGGAAGGGCGGGTCGAACCAGAACCAGCGCTCGGTGGGAAAGTCCGCCTTCATGACCACGTCGGCGATCAGGAAGCGGTCCATGAAGATCTTGCCCTCGATATCCAGCCCGAGCATGGTGCGGATCGGGCTGCGCGCGCCGTCGGCCACCACCAGCCAGTCGGTGGACAACGAATACGCACCGTCGGGCGTCTCTACGCGCAGGTCTGCACGCGCCGCGCCCGGGGTCACCGCGATCACGTTGTTCTTGAAGCGGATCTCCAGGTTGGGCAGCTGCTGTGCCCGCTTCACGAGGTAGTCCTCGAGGTAGTACTGCTGGAGATTGATCATGCCCGGACGGTGGTGATCAGGCTCCGGGCTCAGGTTGAAGTTGAACACCTCGTCGTTGCGGAAGAAGGTGCGGCCAACATTCCACGACACGCCACGGGCGACCATCTCCTCACCGCAGCCGAGGCGATCGAGGATCTCCAGCGAGCGTTTGGCGTAGCACACGCCACGCGAACCGATCGACACCGTGTCGTCGTTGTCGAGCAGGAGCACGCGCTGGCCCTGGCGGGCGAGGTCGATCGCGGTGCTCAGGCCGACCGGGCCGGCGCCGACGATCACCACCGGGTAATGGCCGTCACGCCCTTCGGCGATCTCGGGCGGGCGGACGTATTCGAACTTGGGGTATGTGAACGTGCTCAGCACGGGGGTCTCCTCCTGGTCGATGCGATCGTGCCGGCGCCGCGTCGTGGCGCGCGGGCTGCCGGAACGTGGCGCCGTTGCGGGCGCCAGGCTCTGTTGGAAATCGGGGGGGGGCGCAGCAGGGGACGCCGGACGGCACCCCGCGACGGCTTCAGCCGTGCTGCAGCGCGTGCCACATCTGCTGGTCGCGCTCGGCGGTCCAGATGCGCGGGTCGCGGATGCCGCTCGCCTCGTCGTGGGCGCGGGTGACGTCGAAGGGCAGACAGTGCTCGTAGATGAAGACCTGGCCGAACTTCGGGTCCATGTTGGCGCGCGTGTGCGCCATCGTCGCCTTGAGGTCCATGCCCTGCGCCACCGCTTCCTGCGCGCTGCGATACAGCGTGGACACGAAGTCGCGGGTGTAGGCGAGACCGGCCTGCACCTTCTCCGGCGTCAACAGCGCCGGGCCGCGACCGGGCACCAGCTTGGCGAAGTTCATCGCCGCGAGGTTGTCGAGCGTCTGCGGCCAGTCGGCGAGGTAGGCATCACCGGTGTAGCAGGCGGCGTCGGCCTCGACCAGATCGCCCGAGAAGCAGATGTCCTGCGCGGGCAGATAGACGATGGTGTCGCCCTTGGTGTGGCCGCGGCCGAGCTGCTTGATCTTCACCTCGAGCTTGCCCATCCACACGGTCATCTCGCCGTGGAAGGTGATCGTCGGCCAGGTCAGGCCGGGCACGCTCTCGACCGCCTGGAACAGGCGCGGGAAGCGGCCGATCTCGGAGTCCATGTCCTGCTGGCCACGCTCGACGATCAGGTCCCAGGTGTCCTGGCTGGCGATGATCTGCTCGAGGCCTTCGCCCTTGTAGCCCGACGCGCCGAGCACGCGCACCGCGTGGTAGTGGGTGAGCACCACGTACTTGATCGGCAGGTCGGTGATCTCGCGCACCTTGGCGATCACGCCCTGCGCGGCCACCGGGGTGGCGGTGGCGTCGATGATCATCACCCCGTCGTCACCGATGATCACGCCGGTGTTGGGGTCGCCCTCGGCGGTGTAGGCCCAGGCGTTGTCGGACAGCTTCTCCCAGCTGATCTGCTTCTCTTCAAGGTCGGCCTGAGAGGCGAATTTCTTGGTGTTCATGTGTGAATGTCTCCGGTGAGGTGATGCGATGGACTCATGCTAGCCTTTGATTCGTTATTGGTCAATGAATTTGTTATTGTTTAATTTCGTTGCTGCGCTGATCCTCTTTCGGACTGCTAAGATGCGCCGCAAACCCGGAGCGCAGCATGCAGGATTTCCCCAACCCTTCCCTTTTGAGCGCGCGCGACGCGACCGAGCCCGCCGGCGAGCGCCGCGGCATTCAGTCGATCGAGGTCGGCGGCTGCCTGCTCTCGGCATTGGTGCGGCACGGCAAGCCGATGACCCTGAAGGATCTCGCGCGCGAGGCCGGCATGCCGGCGGCCAAGGCCCACCCCTACCTGGTCAGCTTCGGCAAGCTCGGCCTGGTAGCGCAGGACGCGTTCACCGGCCGCTACGGGCTGGGGCCGTTCGCGCTGCAGATGGGGCTGACCGCGCTGCACGGGCTCGATCCGATCAAGGCGGCGCTGCCCGAGGCGGCGCAGCTCGCCGACGACATCGAGCTCAACGTCGCGATCGCGGTGTGGGGCAACCACGGCCCGACCGTGGTGCATATCGAGGAGTGCAGCCGGCAGATCCACATCAACATGCGCCCCGGCACGGTGATGACACCGCTGCTGCTATCGGCCACCGGGCGGGTGTTCGCCGCCTTCCTGCCCGCGCGCATCGTCGCGCCCGTCCTCGCTGCCGAGGCGCCGGCGCTCGCCGCGCCACCGCTGGAGATGTCGGCCGCCGACGCGCTGGCGCTGCTCGACGAGATCCGGGTGCGCCGGCTGGCGCGTGCGCTCGGCAATCCGATCCCCGGCATCCACGCCTTCTCGGCACCGGTCTTCGACGGCGGCGGCCAGCTCGCCCTCGCCCTCACCGCGATGGGCCCGGTGGGCAGCGTCGACCCGGGCTGGGACGGCGCCACCGCGCGCCGTGTACGCGCCGCAGCTCTCGCGATCGAGCGCAGGCTGGGCGGCGCCACGGCCGCAGGCTGAGCCACATCAAGGCGGGCGCCGCTGCGGCGGGCGGACAATCGCTCCTCCCCCCACGCCACGGAGTCCCCCATGTCCAGCGAACGCTTCCCCGCCTTCTTCGACCAGGTGCCGCGCCTGGTCGTGCGCGACCCGCTCGCCGAGTTCCTCGGCGCGGCCGAGGGGGGCGTGCTCGAGTACGGCTACGCCGACGCGGTGCGCCTGGCGGGCCACTCCTGCCCCACCGTGGCGTCGGCCTATGCGCTCGCCCATCACGCGCTGACCCGACTCTTCCCGGGGGATCTGCCGGTGCGCGGCGCGGTCCGGGTGAGCTTCCAGCATCCGCTCGACGAGGGCGTGACCGGGGTCATCGCGGCGGTAGTCGGCTTGCTCACCGGCAGCGCGCAGGATGGCGGTTTCAAGGGCATCGGCGGGCGCTTCGTGCGCCGCAACCTGCAGCTTTTCGGCGAGCATAACCAGCCGCTGTCGCTGCGCTTCACCCGCAGCGACAGCGGTGCCAGCGTGGACGCCGCCGCCGATCTGTCGAAGGCTCCGCCCCACCCCGAGATGGCCGAGCTGATGCGCCACTGCATGCGCGGCGAAGCCGACGCCGCCGCCGCGCAGCGCTTCGCGCAGATGTGGCAGCAGCGCGTGCAGCGCATCCTCACCGAACACTGGGATGACCCTGCGGTGTTCCACGTCGCGGGCTGAACCTGCGGGATCAGGCGCGACGCGAAGGCCGCATCAGCGCGCGGCCGGCGCCCCGCCCGCCCGCTCGACCGCGTCGTCGCCGTGGAAGCGGAACCCCCCGCCCCCGCCTCGCTTGACCACATAGAGCGCCGTATCGGCGCGCTGCTGCAGCGTCTCGGCGTCGGCTTCCGCGTCGGGCCCGAGGGCGATCCCGACCGAGGCGCCGATCCTCGCCACCGCCCCCGGCAGCTCGAAGGGCGCCGCCATCGCCGCACAGATGCGGCCAGCCACCTCGGCGGCGTCCTCGCGGCCGTCGACCTCACCCAGGATCACCGCAAACTCGTCACCGCCAAAGCGCGCCACGGTGTCGGAGCCGCGCACGCAGGCGAGCAGACGGTGGCCCACCTCGACCAGCAAGGTATCGCCCGCCAAGTGCCCGTGGCGGTCGTTCACCCCCTTGAAGCCGTCGAGATCGACCAGCATCAGCGCGAAACGCTCGCCATGGCGATGCGCGGAAGCCATCGCCGACTGCAGGCGATCCTCGAACAGGCTGCGGTTGGGCAGCCCGGTCAGGGCGTCGTGATCGGCGCGAAAACGCAGCTTCTCCTCGGCCTTCTTGCGCGAGGTGATGTCGGTCATGGTGGCGACGTAGCCCTCGGGCGCGTCGGGCGTGCCGATGCGCACCGCCGACATCCACTGCACGTAAAGGTCGCCGTCCTTGCGCCGATTCCATATCTCGCCCTGCCAGCGCCCGCTTGCGGCGAGCACCCCATAAATGCCGGCGAAGAACGCCGCGTCATGGCGCCCGGAGCCGAGCATGGAGGGCGTGCGCCCGATGACTTCGGCGGCCGCGTACCCGGTGATCTCGCTGAAGGCGGCGTTGACCTGGACGATGCGCCAGTCGGCGTCGAGCACCATGATGCCTTCGACCGTGCTGTCGAAGATCGCGCGGTAGCGCGCCTCGCTCGCCGCCAGCCCGCGCTCGCTGCGCTGGTGCATGTCGACCTCGCCGGCGAGGCGCTGGTTGGCGTCGGCCAGTTCGCGCGTGCGCGTCTCGATCAGGTGCTCCTGGGTCGCATTGATGTCACGGACCACCCGCACGTGACGCCGGTTCGCCCACACCAGGCCATGGACCAGGCCGGCTGCAATCAGATAGACGGCACCGTAGAGCAGGGTCGCACGCCAGCGCATCTCGTCGCGGCGCGCCACCAGCACCGACGCCGGCATGGTCACCGAGATCCCGCCACGGATATCGCCCACCGCATAACCCTGCGCGGCGTGGCAATGCAGGCAGGCCTCGCGCACATACAGCGGCGCCATGTAGCGGTGCGCCGGCGCGCCATTGGTATCGACCAGCGCCAGCATCTCCGCCGCACCCGCTTCGAACTGCTCGAGCGCACGCGCTTCCCAGTCGTCCGGACGGTTCTGTGGGCGGACGGGCTTGAGGCTGGTGATGTGAAGGTGAACACCGTCGACGCGCAAGGCCAGATCGGCGATCTGGCGCGTCATGTACGCCGGATTGACGAGCGTCAGGCGCTTGCCGTCGACGGTCTCGAGGTCACGTGCCGGATACTGCAGGTAAGGATTGGGCGGGGTGTCGTCGTCAACGACCACATAGACACCGCCATGCCTGGCGTTCCACTCGCGCGTGGTCTCGATCAGCGAGAACAAGGCCGCGCCGCGCTCGCGCGCGATCGCCGCCACGGTATCGTCGATCAGCCGCCATTCGAGTGCCAGCAGCGGACCGAACAACAGTGCGCCACACAGGTAGATCAGCGCGACGATGCGCCACGGGTGGGCCTCGTCGGTCGATGCATCGAGCGTCATGCCATCGTTTCCTCGATCGATGACCACATTCTATGCGCGGATCGCAGCGTGGATGTCACGCGAGCGGTGAGGGGTGAGGGGTGAGGGGTGGACAGGTTCGCGGCTGCCGCCGCTCCTGCAGGTCGCGCGGCCCTTGCAATGGGGGACGTGGTTCGCGGCTGCCGCGGCGGCTGGGGGTGGCGCTGGCGCGCGGGCCTGCTGTAGGAGCGGCGGAAGCCGCGAACTTTTCACCGCGATCGCTCGCCGCCCTCCCCGTCCTCGTCAGGCTCCTCGCCCACCTCCTCGCCAAGGAAGCCACCGCTCTGATGCGCCCACAGCCGCGCATACAAGCCGCCACGGGCGAGCAGGCTGTGGTGGTCGCCCTCCTCGACGATGCGGCCCTTGTCCATCACCACCAGGCGGTCCATTGCGGCGATGGTCGACAGGCGGTGCGCGATCGCAACCACGGTCTTGCCTTCCATGAGGCGGTAGAGGCTGGCCTGGATCGCCGCCTCGACCTCGGAGTCGAGCGCGCTGGTAGCCTCGTCCAGCAGCAGGATGGGCGCATCCTTCAGCATCACGCGTGCGATCGCGATGCGCTGGCGCTGGCCGCCGGAGAGCTTGACGCCGCGCTCGCCGACATGGGCATCGTAGCCGCGCCGGCCCTTGGGATCGCTGAGACCGAGGATGAACTCGTGCGCTTCAGCCCTTTTCGCGGCCGCGATCATGTCGTCGTCGGTGGCGTCCGGGCGTCCATAGAGGATGTTGTCGCGCACCGAGCGGTGCAGCAGCGAGGTGTCCTGCGTCACCATGCCGATCTGCGCGCGCAGGCTGTTCTGGGTAACGCCGACGATGTCCTGGCCGTCGATCAGGATGCGGCCCTGCTCGAGGTCGTAGAAGCGCAGCAGCAGGTTCACCAGCGTCGACTTGCCTGCGCCCGAGCGCCCCACCACGCCGATCTTCTCGCCCGGGCGGATGGTCAGCGTGAAGTCGTCGATCACCCGCCGCGCCTGCGGGCCGGTGGCGCCGTAAGCGAAGCCGAGGTGCTCGAAGCGAACCTCGCCGCGGCTCACTACCAGCGGCTTCGCGTCCACGCGGTCAACCACCGCATGCGGGCGCGACAGCGTGTTGATGCCGTCCTGCACGGTGCCGACGTTCTCGAACAACGACGCCATCTCCCACATCACCCAGTGCGACATGCCGTTGAGCCGCAGCGCCATCGCGGTCGCCGCCGCCACCGCGCCGACCCCGACCAGGCCGCGGCTCCACAGCCACAGCGAGACGCCGCCGGTGGCCAGGATCAGCAACATCGACAGGCTGTGATTGATGATCTCGATGCCACTCACCAGGCGCATCTGCGCATGCACCGTGTGCAGGAACTCCTGCATCGCGCCGCGCGCGTAGCCCGCTTCGCGCCCGGCGTGGGAGAACAGCTTGACGGTTGCGATGTTGGTGTAGGCGTCGGTGATGC
>JBEOKH010000119.1:0-2376 GCA_040275625.1 Thauera sp.
CGGGTGATCAGGTGGTCGGCGCGGTCGACTACAGCGATTACCCAGCCGCGGCGAAAACACGCCCGCGTGTCGGCGGCTACACCCGCATCGACCTCGAGGCGGTGGCGGCGCTGCGCCCCGACCTCGTGATCGGCTGGCACAGCGGCAACCGCGACGGTGACGTCGGCCGGCTGCAGGCGCTCGGCATCCCGATCTACCTGAGCGAGCCGCGCAACCTGGAGGATATCGCCCACAGCCTGGAGCAGATCGGCCGCCTGGCCGGCACCACGGCGACGGCCAACGCGGCCGCCACGGCCTTCCGCGCCCGCCGCGACGAGCTCGCCGCCGCCAACGCCGGGCGCGCGCCGGTGCGCGTGTTCTACCAGATCTGGGAGCGCCCGCTGATGACGGTCAATGACGGCCACCTGATCGCCGACGTGATCCGGCTGTGCGGCGGGCGCAACGTTTTCGGCACCGTCGCGCACCTGACGCCGACCATCGGCACCGAGGCCGTGCTCGCGGCCAACCCGGAGGTCATTGTCGCCAGCGGCATGGATGCAGCGCGCCCGGAATGGCTGGACCAGTGGTCACGCTGGCCGCAGCTCGAAGCTGCACAACGCGGCAACCTGTTCTTCATCCCCCCCGAGCTGATCCAGCGCCATACGCCGCGCATCCTCGACGGCGCCCAGCGCCTGTGCGAACAGCTCGACCTCGCGCGTTCATATCGCACGGCTGCAGGCGGTGCGGGAGTCACGCCCCCTGCAGGTCGGCCGGGGCGGTAAGCATCGGGTAGCAGCGTTCGCGGACCTGATCCCACCATATTCGATCGAAGGTCCACGCCAGCGCGGGCAGCAGGCATGCGAAATAATGCTCCGCTGCCGTCACCGGGACCTGCGCCAGAGGCTGGGGCGGGACGCCCAGCGCCTGCAGGCGCTGCCCCAGCGGAGGATGAAAGGGGTCTCCGCAGTCGCTGCCGACCACACTTTGCGGATCGCTCGCCGCACCGGACTGGGCGAAGCCGGCGGCAAAGCCGTGCCCCATGTCGCGAAACGGCCGCACGCGCGAATCCTGGTCCATCAAGGCCAGGGCCTGCACCAGCGGCATGTAGTCGTCAGCGAGGAAGTGCGCCTTGCAGCACACCTCCACCAGGGCCTCGCCGAGCAACTCCGGCCCCACCAGGCGTCCGGCCACTTCATCCGCGGCGAGCTCCTCCAGCCGCGCGAGCTTCAGCATCGCATCGCACAAACTGTCGCCATGACGCTCGGCCCAGGACAGCCCGGACGGCACGGCCGCCGACAGCGCGTTCACCGTGCGCATCCACCACGCCTGCAGGAAAGCACCCCAGCCGCCCATGACGCGCTGGCGGACGACGACATGACCGATCTCGTGGGCGATCACCGCGGCGAGCTGGGCGGGCGAAAGGCTGTGCACCAGCGGCAGGCCGATCAGCAGTTCGGTCCCGAGAAAGCCACGCGCGAAGAGGAACGGCCGCTGCACCACGGACGCGTTCATCTCGTCGGTAATGAAGACGTGACGAATCCGGCCCACACCGGCCTTGCCGCTCAGCTCGTCGAGCAGGACATAGAACGCGGGTACGGCACGCCGCGGCACGCACACCCCCCAGGGCTGTGGCGCCAGACTGAGCAGCGCCGCGACGACGGCGAAGGCCGCGGCCACGCAGGCGAGCATGGCGCCCACCCATTCCACGGTCAGCAAGGGCGCTCCGTGGCCGATCTCGTCCCAGGCGGCGGCTGCGCACACGACCGCAGCGGCCGCAAGGAGCAGCGCGATGCCGAGCAGGGCCAGGAGTCCGCCCAGCGCGATCCGGGAGAGGCGCCCGGCGAGTTGTCGTGGAGGAACCGAGCGGCGGCGAGTCTGCATATCGTCCATCTGAACGCGGCTCCACGATCAAAAGATTCCTTGAATTGTAACAAAAATTCAATCTATCACCAGCGGGCATCAAACGCGCCAGACGGCGGCGAAATGGCTCGCCAAGCGGGGGTGAAGCGCTTATAGTGCCGGCTTCGCTGCGGTGCACCAGTCGTCCGCTGCGACTCCTGCAACGATCCTCGTGGCCGCAGCCTTCACATGGGCTGGCCCGGATCTCTCCCGCAGCCCGGACTGGTGCCGCATCGATGCATGCGGCGGGCTCGCGCCGGACCATCGAATGAACCCCGAAGTCAATTTCGCCAGCCTCGGGCTGGCCGAACCCCTGTTGCGCGCCGTCTCCGAGGCGGGCTACACGACGCCCACGCCGATCCAGGCGAAGGCCATCCCGCAGGTACTCGCCGGCGGCGACCTGCTCGCCGCCGCACAGACCGGCACCGGCAAGACCGCCGGTTTCACGCTGCCGCTGCTGCACATCCTGTCGCAGACCCACGCCCATCCGCACCCGCC
>JBEOKH010000120.1:0-3721 GCA_040275625.1 Thauera sp.
CCGCCGCCTGAGGCCGACGCCGCGCCGCCCGCGCTTGTCAGGCCCGGCGCGAATCCTGGGCGCGGTGGAAACCTCCGCCGCGAGGGGAACCGCCGGCGCGGCCGGGGGAGTTACGGGCGGGCGGGGGATATTCGGGGTGGGCGGGAATGTGCGGCGCTGAAGATCGCGACTTCCGTCGCTCCTGCAAGAACCGCAGGGTTTCCTGTAGGAGCGACGGAAGTCGCGAATAAAGCGGTTCCGCGGCGATGCTCGCGACCCCAAAAGATCAACCCATTGCGAGCGCAAGAGGCCGCTCGACGACAAGAACAGGAGAGAGGACGACACCATGAGCACCCAGAGCTACGTCCACGGCGCATCCGTCAAACCCCTTATCGGCCAGACCATCGGCCGCTTCTTCGACGAGGCCTGCGCCCGCCACGCCGAGCGCGAGGCGCTGGTGGTGCGCCACCAGAACGTGCGCCTGACTTACGCGCAGCTCAAGAGCAAGGTCGACGCGCTCGCCTGTGGCTTCATGCGCCTCGGCCTGGCGCCGGGCGAGCGCATCGGCATCTGGTCGCAGAACACCCTGGAATGGACGCTGACCCAGTTCGCCACCGCCAAGGCCGGCCTGGTGCTGGTGAACATCAACCCCGCCTACCGCCGCTCCGAGCTCGAATACGCGCTCAACAAGGTCGGCTGCCGCGCTCTGGTGCTGTCGCCCGCCTTCAAGACCAGCAACTACCTCGAGATGGTCGCCGACCTCGCCCCCGAGCTCGGCCACTGCGAGCCTGGCCTGCTGCGCAGCCACCGCCTGCCCAGCCTGGAAATGGTGATCCGCATGGGCACTGACACCTCGCCCGGCATGATCAACTTCGACGACCTGCTGCGCGCGCCCAGCCGCGAGGAGCTCACCGCGCTCGCCGTGCTGTCGGAGAAGCTGCAGTTCGACGACCCGATCAACATCCAGTTCACCTCCGGCACCACCGGCCACCCCAAGGGCGCGACGCTGTCGCACCACAACATCCTCAACAACGGCTTCTTCGTCGGCGAGGCGATCAAGCTGGTGGCGGGCGACCGCGTGTGCATCCCGGTGCCGCTGTATCACTGCTTCGGCATGGTGATGGGCAACCTCGGCTGCCTGACCCACGGCGCCACCATGGTCTACCCGGCCGAGGCCTTCGAGCCGCTGGCGGTGCTGGAGACCGTGGCGCAGGAAAAGTGCACCGGCCTCTACGGCGTGCCCACCATGTTCATCGCCGCGCTCGATCATCCGCGCTTCGCCGAGTTCGAGCTCTCCAGCCTGCGCACCGGCATCATGGCTGGCAGCCCGTGCCCGATCGAGGTCATGAAGCGGGTGATCGGCAAGATGCACATGGCGGAGGTGACCATCGCCTACGGCATGACCGAGACCTCGCCGGTGAGCTTCCAGAGCGGCACCGACGATCCGATCGACCGCCGCGTGTCCACGGTGGGCCGCGTCCAGCCGCACCTCGAGGTGAAGATCGTCGACAACGAGGGCCGCATCGTGCCGCGCGGCCAGTCGGGCGAGCTGTGCACCCGCGGCTACTCGGTGATGCTCGGCTACTGGGACGACGAGGCCAAGACCCGTGAGGCGATCGACGCCGGCGGCTGGATGCACACCGGCGACCTCGCGGTGATCGACGATGAGGGCTACTGCAACATCGTCGGCCGCATCAAGGACATGGTGATCCGCGGCGGCGAGAACATCTATCCGCGCGAGATCGAGGAGTTCCTCTACGCCCACCCCAAGGTGCTCGACGTGCAGGTGGTCGGCATCCCGGACGAGAAGTTCGGCGAGGAGCTGTGCGCGTGGATCATCCTGCGCGAGGGCGAGCGCCTCTCTGAAGACGAGGTGCGCGAGTATTGCAAGGGCCAGATCGCGCACTACAAGATCCCGCGCTACATCCGCTTCGTCGACAGCTTCCCGATGACGGTGACCGGCAAGATCCAGAAATTCCTGATCCGCCAGCGCATGAAGGAAGAGCTCGGCCTCGACGAGGCCAAGACCGCGTAGGCGCGGCGCCCCGTCGGGCCCCTGTAGGAGCTGCGGCAGCCGCGAATGCCTCCGCAGCCGCAATCTCCCTGCAGGAGCGGCGGCAGCCGCGAATGCAGCCGCTCGGCGATCGGCGCGGGCGACGAAGACCTCCGCCGGATTCGCGGCTGCCGCCGCTCCTGCAGAGAGGCGAACGCCTTGTCCGTGGCTGCCGCCGCTCCTGCATCCATATGAACCTCTCCGAGGAGATGCCTTCCATGGCGAATTCAACCCTCCCAGCCGCCGTCCGCATCGTCGAGATGGGCCCGCGCGACGGCCTGCAGAACGAGAAGCAGCTCGTCTCCACCGACACCAAGCTCGAGCTGGTGCGCCGTCTCGAGCGCGCCGGGCTGAAGGCGATCGAGACCACCTCCTTCGTGTCGCCCAAGTGGGTGCCGCAGATGGGCGACAACGCCGAGTTGCTGACCCGCGTGCTGGCGCAGCCGGTGGCGAGCGTCGCCTACCCGGTGCTCACCCCCAACCTGAAGGGCTTCGAGGCCGCGCTCGCCGCCGGGGCGAAGGAGGTCGCGGTGTTCGGCGCCGCCTCCGAATCCTTCAGCCAGAAGAACATCAACTGCTCGATCGCCGAGTCGCTGGAGCGCTTTCGCCCGCTCACCGAGGCGGCGCATGCGGCCGGGGTGAAGGTGCGCGGTTATGTGTCGTGCGTGGTCGGCTGCCCCTACGAGGGCGCGATCGCGCCGCAGGCGGTGGCCGACGTGGCGGCGACGCTGCGGGACATGGGCTGCTACGAGGTCTCGCTCGGCGACACCATCGGCGTCGGCACGCCGGCGAGCGTCCGGCGCATGCTGGAGGCCGTGAGCCAGCGCGTGCCGGTGGACAAGCTCGCCGGCCACTATCACGACACCTACGGCATGGCGGTGGCCAACGTCTACGCCTCGCTCGAGCTGGGCGTCGCGGTGTTCGACGCCTCGGTCGGCGGCCTGGGCGGTTGCCCTTATGCTGCGGGCGCTTCGGGGAACGTTGCCACCGAAGACGTGGTCTGGTTACTGAACGGACTCGGCATCGCCAACGGCATCGAGCTCGACGCGCTCGTAGACACCGCGGCATGGATCAGCGCCCAACTCGGCCGCGAGCCGGCCTCGCGCGTGGCCCGCGCGGTGCTTGCGAAGCGTGCCAAGGCTGCCTGCGCCTGAGTGCCCGTGCGGGCGCGGTGCAGGCACCGCGTTTCTGCGTTGAACTGCGCCGCGCCTTCCACCAGATCATGTCAGCGCGGCGCCCCGGGCGCGGAGCGCTGTTTGCGGGCACGCCACGCCCGGCGCGGCAAGCCCGCGAGGCGGCCGGCGTCGATTCGTTCATAATCGGCCCTGTACTTCGAGAGGCGGCGCGCACGAACGCGCAGCCCGTGGCCAACAGAGAGATTCACCATGAACGTTCCCTCACCCTGCATCAACATTTGCCGCATGAGCGCGGACACCGGCTGGTGCGAAGGTTGTCAGCGCACGATCGAGGAGATCACGCGCTGGAGCCGGACCGACGATGGCGATCGGCGCACGATCCTCGCCGCGGTCGCGGAGCGTCGCTCCTGGCTCCACGAGGCGGCAGCGGCTTCGGGCGCACGCGCATGAGCGGCGACGCGCTGTGCGTCGGGGTCTGCATGATCGACTGGGACTCGGGCGTGTGCCTGGGTTGTGGACGAAGCGCCGATGAAATCAATGGCGTGCCGGTGGC
>JBEOKH010000121.1:0-1537 GCA_040275625.1 Thauera sp.
GCGTGCCAGCGGATCAGCGTCACGCACAACAGCAAGGAGCACCTGCACCGGCACGTCGCCATCGCCACCGCGTCGGCACCGGACATGAAGAACCGCCGGCCGCGGCACGACTACGCCAAGGTGATGGCGGTCGCGGCCGAGCTGGAAGGCGAGCTGGGGCTCGCACCGGCGAACCACGAGCGCGGCACCGGCCGGGCGCACGCCGACAGCCTGCAGGGACGCGCGCAGACGGTCGCCGACGAGCTGGTCGCGGCGAAGACCTGGGAAGAGCTGCACCGGGTCGCCGCCCAGCACGGGCTGGCGATCAAGCCGCGCGGGGACGGCCTGGTGGTCGGCTCGCTCGACAACGCGAAGCTGCACGTTCGCGCCTCGCGCGTGCGTCGCGAGCTGGGGAAGAACCGCCTGGAGGATCGGCTCGGGCCGTACCAGCCGCCGGGACAGGGGCACGAGCGCGGCGGCCAGGAGCGGCCGCAGGCGGCCGACGGGCAGGCGCGCGGCCGGGAAGAGCCGGCGGTCGACAGGACCGGACCGGCGAAAGGTGCGCTCTACGACCGGTATCTCGCCGACCGCGCGGCGGCGACGGCTGCCCGCAATCTCGAGCTCGCTGCCTTGCGCGAACGGCAGGCGGCGCACACGCGGGCGCTGCGCGAGTTCTACGCCGACCGGATGCGCCAGGAACGCGCACTGAACGGTGGTGCGCGGCGCGCCCGCCGTCGCAACGTCCAGACCGTTGGTGAGCTGCGGGACGCAGCACACGCCCAGCGGATCGTCGAGCAGCGGGCCGCTCGGGAGAAGCTGAAAGCCGCTCGCCCGATCGAGAAGTGGGAAGACTGGCTGCGCGCCAGGGCCGGCGAAGGCGACGTCGCCGCGCTCTCCGCGCTCCGCTCCCGCGAGACGCGGGCCGCGAGCCTGGAAGACGAGTTGCGGGGCGCCGATCCGGCTCGCGGCCGGGACGTGCTGCTGAAGCACGCCAAGCGGTCCGTCCAGGCGAACGGCCACGTCCTCTACAGCTTCGCCGACGGCGGACTCGTCGTCGATACCGCCAGGACAGTGAAGGTCCGCGGCGAGACCGAGGCGGCCCGCCGGCTGGCGCTGGAACTCGCCCGCGAGCGTTTCGGCCGGGAGCTGCGGGTCCACGGCACCGAGGAGTTCAAGGCAGCCATCGCCTGCACCGCCGGTCGGGCCGGAACCGACGTGCGCTTCGTCGATGCCGAGTTGGAGCGGCTGCGGCAGAACGAACAGCGCCGGTCGGCCGAGCGCCAGCCGGGGCAGCAACGGGAGGCGGCGGTTCGTGAGATGGAACCGGCAGACGAGCAGGCCGAACGGGCGAAGGCGAAGAAACGTGCTGGGCAAGCGCGCGGGAAGGATCGCGGGCGCGACGATGATTTTTCGCTGGAGCGATAGCAGAAGCAGCGGGGGCCAGGGAGGCGCTGCCTCCCTCCCCCGGGTACGCACTCTGCCGGGCGACAGGGCCGCCCGCTTCGCATGGCCAGAGGCCACGCTCGCGCGCAACCCGGTCACCCTCGACTGCGCACCT
>JBEOKH010000122.1:0-5515 GCA_040275625.1 Thauera sp.
CGGGGTGGCACGGATCGCCGGCCCACCGTGCGCGGCGGGCGCGAGCGCCGCCGGGGCCTCGGTGCGGACCTCGGTGCCGACCTGCATCTCGCCGACCACGGTGCCGCTGTCGGCTTCGTCGCCCCCCGCCTGGCCACCCTCGAAGCCGGCCAGTGGCGCGCCCACGTGCACGAGCTGGCCGACCTCGCCGTAAAGCTTCGCGACCCGGCCGGTAAACGGCGAGGGGATGTCGACGATCGCCTTCGCGGTCTCGACCGATACCAGCGGCTGATCGGCGGTGATCTCGTCGCCCGTGTTGACGTGCCATTCGACGATCTCGGCGTCCTGCAGTCCTTCGCCCAGGTCGGGCAGCTTGAAGATCTTCATGATGCCTCCAGGGTCTTGCGCGCCGCGGCGACGATGCGCTCGACGCTCGGCAGGTACTCGTACTCGAGGCGTGACAGCGGCATCACCGTGTCGTAGCCGGTGACGCGCTGCACCGGGGCGAGCAGCGAGTAGAGGCCCTCGTCGGCGAGGTTGGCGGCGATCTCGGCGCCCAGCCCGGCGGTGCGCGCGGCCTCGTGCACGATCACGCAGCGCCCGGTGCGCGCCACCGAGTCGAGGATGGTCGCCATGTCGAGCGGCTTCAGGGTGGCGACGTCGATCACCTCGGCCGCCACGCCTTCGGCAGCGAGCACGTCTGCGGCGGCCTGGGTCTCGTGCAGCATCGCACCCCAGCTCACCAGGGTGAGGTCGGTGCCCCCGCGCAGCGTGAAGCAGACGTCGAGCGGCAGCGCCTCGCCGTCGTCGGTCACGTCCTGGCGGAACAGCCGATACAGTCGCGTCGGCTCGAGGAACATCACCGGGTCGGGGTCGCGGATCGCCGCCAGCAGCAGGCCATAGGCGCGCGCAGGTGATGAGGGCATCACCACGCGCAGGCCGGGGGTGTGGGCGAGGATCGCCTCGGGGCTCTCGGAATGATGTTCGGGCGCGTGGATGCCGCCGCCGCAGGGTGTGCGCAGCACCAGCGGGCAGGCGAGGCGGCCGCGGGTACGATTGCGCAGGCGCGCGGCGTGGTTGATGAGGTGGTCGAGCGCCGGGTACAGGAAGCCGGAGAACTGGATTTCGGCCACTGGCTTGAGGCCCATCGCCGCCATGCCGATCGCGGTGCCGACGATCGCGGCCTCGGCGAGCGGGGTGTCGAGCACGCGGCCGGCGCCGAAGCGCTGCTGCAGCCCGGCAGTGGCGCGAAACACGCCGCCGTTGGCGCCGATGTCCTCGCCGAGCACCACCACCGCGTCGTCGCGCGCCATCTCGAAGGCCAGCGCCAGGTCGACCGCTTCGACAAGATTGATCTCAGCCATGATCGCCTCCCCGTTGTGCGCCCGCCCTCGAAGGTGCGAAACGCAGCGCCTCGTCGCGCTGGGCGACGAGCGCCGCCGGCAGGGTCGCGAACAGATGCTCGAACATCGCCGCGGTGGTGGGAGGCGGCGTGGCCAGATAGGCCTCGACGCCCGCATTGACGGTTTCGGCGCAGTCGTGCGCGAGCGCTTCTTCCTTGTCCGGGCCCCAGGCGCCAAGCTTGACCAGGTAGTTGCGCAGCCGGGTCAGCGGCTCGAAGGACCATTGTTCCTGCACCACCGCCGGATCGCGGTAGCGCGAGGCGTCGTCGGCGGTGGTGTGGTCGCCGAGGCGATAGGTGACCGCCTCGATCAGGGTCGGTCCACCGCCGGCGCGGGCCTTCGCCAGCGCTTCACGGGCAACGTGGTGGACCGCGACGATGTCGTTGCCGTCGACCTGCACGCCCTCGACGCCGGCGGCGATCGCCTTCTGCGCCAGCGTGGCGGCGGCGGTCTGTGCACTGCGTGGCACCGAGATCGCCCACTGGTTGTTGCTCACCACCACCACCAGCGGCGCCTGCCACACCGCCGCGAAGTTCAGGCCCTCGTAGAAGTCGCCCTTGGAGCTCGCACCGTCACCGAGGAAACTCACCGCCACCCGCGGCTCGCCGCGCAGCCGGAAGGCGTAGGCAGCGCCCGCCGCATGGCAGACCTGGGTCGCGATCGGCACGCAGTTGGGGAAGTCGTGGCGCGCCTCGGCGAAGTCGCTGCCGCGCTCGTCGCCGCCCCAGTAGCGCAGGCTCTCGTCGATGCGCACGCCGCGCACCAGTTGGGCGGCGTGTTCGCGGTAGGAGGGAAAGAGCGCGTCCTCGGTGCGCATCGCGCTCGCCACGCCGACCCCGATCGCCTCCTGGCCGAGCGCGGAGGCGAAGGTGCCGAGCTTGCCGGTGCGCTGCAGCGCGATCGCCTTGGCGTCGAAAGTGCGGGTGAGATACATCGCACGATATAGGGGCACGAGCTGTGCCGGATCGTGCGCGAAATCGGGCAGGGGGCCAAGCGGCTCACCCTGGGGGTCGAGAAAGCGGATGTGATCGATCTGGAAGCGGACTACCGTGGTCATGGCAATCTCCGTTTCAGTTCTGCGCACGCTCGAGCGGAGCCGGAACAACGCCGCCGCGGGACGGTGCATCGGCGCTCGTCCTGGAACGTCGCCAGGGCTTCGCGAGGCGCTCGCCAGGCCCGTTGCCCGGAACCCGCGCCGCATGTTGCACCTTGTCGGATTGGAGCATGTCGCCTCGTCGATGTTCCCGAGATCGACCCTGCCATGGGCGAATTGTCGAGCGCTGCGTCAGGCGTGGGGCGCTGCGGGTGCACAGGACGCAAAAAAGCCCCGACCAGCGGGGCTTCGTTTTGGTCTGTCGCAGGCAGGCCGCGGCAGGCCCCGCTTACGCAGCTTTTTTCGGGTGCGGTGTCACGGCTGTGGTGAGCTTGTCGTTTGCCTCACCGGCCGCGTTCATGTTGGCGTTCATCATGTCCCTTGTCTGGCGGGTCAGTCTGGACAGCGTGTCGAATCCGGCCTGCATGTTCGCACTGGCGGACCCACCCAGACCGAGGGTGCCGAAGTAGCCATCGAGAACCTCGCTCACCTGCTTCTGCGAGTCGACAGCGATCTCCTGCACGCTGCGCAGATAGTCAGCGAACTGCTGCGCCATGGCCGGCGGGGTCGCCGAGGCCTGCAGGCCCTGCAGCGCATTCATGTCTCGCACTGCGAGCAGGTCGTTCGATGCCGTCAGGCACTCTTGCAGCGCAGCACGGGCCAGGTTCTGGTTGAGCGCGGTGAGGCGCTCGACGTTCGACAAGGCGATCCCGGACAGCGCCCCGACCGCATCGGTGTAGGTCTGGGCGTTGCGCTTCTGTTCGGTGGTGCTGGTTTGAATCGTGGCTTGCGTGGTGGCTTGCATCGGGTCTTCCTTGTGGGAATGGCTGCGTGAATTGGCCTGGTGCGGGGTAGCGCATGGGTGGCAGCTGCCCCGTCGTCCGGCTTTTATGTTGCGCCGCAGTACGCAACCTCAGTGTGACCTCATCCTGTTGAGAGTCAAGGCTTATTTCCGATTCCTTCAAGCCGTGGGTGATCGGGGAGAGGACGGCCTATAGGGGGGCAGTCGATTGAGTGACGGGTGTCGCCGACATCCGGAGGCGAACGAACACCCTGTGTGAGGTCATCGATGTCCAGGAATGTTTTCCCGCTCTCTGCCGTGGAGCTGAGCTGCATCGATGCCTGGTGGCGGGCGGCCAACTACCTCTCGGTCGGGCAGATCTACCTGCTCGACAACCCCTTGCTGAAAGCGCCCTTGCGCCTCGAGCACATCAAGCCGCGCCTGCTCGGGCACTGGGGCACGACCCCCGGGCTCAACTTCATCTACACGCACATGAACCGGGTCATCCGCCGCGATGACCTCGACATGATCTACCTCGCCGGGCCGGGGCACGGCGGGCCGGCGCTGGTGGCGAACACCTGGCTGGAGGGCAGCTACAGCGCGTTCTACCCAAACGTGTCGCGCGACGAGGAGGGCATGCGCCGGCTGTTCCGCCAGTTCTCCTTCCCCGGCGGCATTCCCAGTCACGTCGCCAAGGAAACCCCCGGCTCCATCCACGAAGGCGGCGAACTCGGCTATGCGGTCGTGCACGCCTACGGCGCCGTGTTCGACAACCCCGACCTCATCGCCTGCTGCGTGGTCGGCGACGGCGAGGCGGAGACCGGGCCGCTGGCCGCGGCGTGGCATTCGAACAAGTTCCTCAACCCGGTCACCGACGGCGCGGTGCTGCCGATCCTGCACCTGAACGGCTACAAGATCGCCAACCCGGCGGTGCTGGCGCGGATCAGCCACGAGGAACTGGAGCAGCTCTTACTCGGCTACGGCTACACGCCGTATTTCGTCGAGGGCGACGACCCCGCGCAGATGCACCAGGGCTTGGCGGCGGCGGTCGACACGGTGGTGGAAGAGATCCGCGCCATCCAGCGCAGGGCGCGCGCGGGCGGGCGGGCGGGATCTGGAGCGCCCGCGCTGGCCGATGATCATCCTGCGCAGCCCCAAGGGCTGGACCGGGCCGCGCTCGGTGGACGGCAAGCAGAACGAAGGCTCGTGGCGCTCGCACCAGGTGCCGCTGTCCGACATGGCGAGCAAGCCCGGGCACGTGCGCCTGCTGCAGGACTGGCTGCAGAGCTATCGCCCCGAGCAATTGTTCGACGCGGCGGGCGCCCCCATCGCCGAGATTGCCGCGCTGGCACCGGTGGGCGAGCGCCGCATGGGTGCCAACCCGCATGCCAACGGCGGCCTGCGCCTGCGCGAGCCGCGCCTGCCCGATTACCGCGACTATGCGGTGGCGGTTGCGCGCCCCGGCCAGGACGACGCCGAAGCCACCCGGGTGCTGGGCAGCTTCCTGCGCGACGTCATCGTGCACAACCCGGACAACTTCCGCGTGTTCGGCCCCGACGAGACCGCCTCCAACCGCCTGGGTGCGCTGTTCGAGGTCACCGACCGCGCCTGGATGGCAGCGCGCCTCGACGGCGACGACCATCTCGCCCCCGACGGGCGCGTCATGGAGGTGCTGTCCGAGCACATGTGCCAGGGCTGGCTAGAGGGCTACCTGCTCACCAGCCGCCACGGCTTGTTCTCGTGCTACGAGGCCTTCATCCACATCATCGACTCGATGTTCAACCAGCGTGCCAAGTGGTTGAAGGTCACGAGCATGGAGATCCCCTGGCGGCGGCCGATCGCCTCGCTCAACTACCTGCTCACCTCGCACGTTTGGCGCCAGGACCACAACGGCTTTTCGCACCAGGACCCGGGCTTCATCGACCACGTGGTGAACAAGAAGGCCGACATCATCCGCGTCTATCTGCCGCCTGACGCCAATACCCTGCAGGCGGTGGCCGACGATTGCCTCAGGAGCCGCAACGACATCAGCGTCATCGTCGCCGGCAAGCAGCCGGCGCCGCAGTGGCTGTCGATGGACGCGGCGGTCAAGCACTGCAGCACCGGCATCGGCATCTGGGAGTGGGCCAGCAACGACTGGCAGGGCGTTAGGGAGGCTGGCGTCGATCAGGCCAGCGAGCCCGACATCGTCATGGCCTGCTGCGGCGTAACCGGTCACTGAGCGGCGTTCTTTTTCCGCCCGCGCCCACGCGGAACAAT
>JBEOKH010000123.1:0-8804 GCA_040275625.1 Thauera sp.
GCCGAGGCCGAGCGCGTGCACCTGTCGCAACTCCCCGACCTGGCGCTGCCGGTGGCGGGCGGGCGCAGCGTGCCGCTGGCGCAGGTGGCGCGTGTCGAGCACGACTTCGAGCCGGGCGTGATCTGGCGTCGCAACCGCGTCCCCACCGTCACCGTGCGCGCCTCGCTGTACGACGGCACCCAGCCGGCGGTGGTGGTCGGCCAGCTCGCGGCGCGCATGGAACAACTGCGCGCGGAGCTGCCGCTCGGTTATCGGCTCGAGGTCGGCGGTGCGGTGGAGGAGAGCGCCAAGGGCAGCACCTCGGTGGGCGCCGGGATGCCGGTCTTCGTACTCACCGTGCTCACCGTGCTGATGCTGCAGTTGAAGAGCTTCTCGCGCACGATCATGGTGGTGCTCACCGCACCGCTCGGCATGATCGGCGTCACCGCCTTCCTGCTCGCCTTCGGCAAACCCTTCGGCTTCGTCGCCCTGCTCGGCACGATCGCGCTGTCGGGCATGATCATGCGCAACGCGGTGATCCTGGTGGACCAGATCCTTCAGGACATCGCGGCCGGGCGCATGCAGTGGGAGGCGATCGTCGAGTCGGCCGTGCGCCGCTTCCGCCCGATCATGCTCACCGCCGCGGCGGCGATCCTCGCCATGGTGCCGCTGTCGCGCAGCACCTTCTTCGGGCCGATGGCGGTGGCGATCATGGGCGGGCTCACGGTGGCGACCGTGCTCACCATGCTGTTCCTGCCCGCGCTCTATGCTGCCTGGTACCGGGTGCAACCGGCCGAGGTGGAGCGCGCGGCAGCGGATCGCAGCGCAGCATCTGCGCTAGAATGACGCGGTTTTGCCTTCATGGATAACGCTATCCATTAGCGTGTGCTAATATTTCGCCGGGAGTCCCTGATGAATTTCGAGAAAGCGCGCTTCAATATGGTCGAGCAGCAGATCCGCCCCTGGGAGGTGCTGGATCCGGACGTGCTCGACCTCCTGATGTCGGTCAAGCGCGAGGAGTTCGTTCCCGCCGCCCATCGTGCGCTGGCCTTCGCCGATGTGGAGATCCCGATCGGTTGCGGCCAGGTCATGCTCAAGCCGGTGATCGAGGGCAAGGTCCTGCAGGCCGTGCGCCCCGTCAAGTCTGACCAGGTGCTCGAGATCGGTACCGGCTCGGGCTGGTTCGCCGCACTGCTGGCGGCGCGTGCCGAGTGGGTGCGCACGATCGAGCTCGAGCCCGAGCTGGTCAAGCTGGCGAGCGCCAACCTGGCGCGCAACAGCGTGGACAACGTGGTCGTGGTGGAGGGCGACGGCATCGCCGGCTGGCCCGACCGCGCGCCCTACGACATCATCGTGGTGTCGGGCGGCCTGCCCTTCGTGCCGCAGGCGCTGCTCGAGCAGCTCAAGGTCGGTGGCCGCCTGTTCGCCTTCGTCGGCGAGGCCCCGGTGATGAAGGCACGCCTGATCACCTGCGAGGCCGAAGGCCGCTTCAGCACCGAGGATATCTTCGAGACCGTGGTGCCGGCGCTCAGGAACGCGCCGCAGCGCGACGGCTTCAGCTTCTGAGGCGACGATGCAGCAGATCACGCCGCGCCAGCTCGCCGAGCGCCTCAACGACCCCCGGCAGCCGGCGCCGCTGCTGCTCGACGTGCGCGAACCCTGGGAACTGGAAATCTGCCGGATCGAGGGTTCGGTGGCGATGCCGATGGGCGGCGTGCCGGCCCGGTTCCCCGAGCTCGATCGCGATCGCGAGACGGTGGTGATCTGCCACCACGGCGGGCGCAGCGCGCAGGTGTGCATGTTCCTCGAACGTCAGGGTTTCTCCAATGTCATCAACCTGGCAGGCGGCGTCGCCGGCTGGGCGGCACAGGTCGACCCGGGGATGGCGCAGTACTGAGTGCGGCGCACCTAAAGAGCGGAGAACACGATGAAGCGAATCCTGGCAGTCTGCATCGCAGGCATTTTTTCCGGCGGCGCACTGGCCGCGGATCTGATGCAGGTGTATCGGGATGCAATCGCCAACGACGCGAAGTTCTCCGCTGCGCGCGCGCAGCACGAGGCTGGGCGGGAGAAGGTGGTCCAGGGGCGCGCGGGGCTGTTACCGCAGGTGGGCATGGATGCCAACACCGCCTGGAACGATGCCAACCTCAAGCCGATCGGCGCGCAGCCGCGCGCGGGCAGCTACAACAGCAACGGCTACGGCGTGCAGCTGACGCAGCCGTTGTTCCGCTGGCAGAACTGGGTGCAGTTCAAGCAGGGCGAACTGCAGACCGCGCTCGCCGAGACCGAGTTCGGCATCGCCCGCCAGGATCTGGTGCTGCGCGTGGCCGAGGCCTATTTCAACGTGCTCAACGCCCAGGACGCGCTCGCCGCGGTGACGCAGTTGCGCACCGCCGCCGGCGAGCAGCTCGAGCTGTCGAGGGTCAGCTTCGAGGTCGGCACCGTCACCATCACCGATGTGCACGAGGCGCAGTCGCGCTTCGACCTCGCCTCGGCGCAGGAGATCGCGGCGCAGAACCAGCTCGAGGTCGCGCGCCAGAGCCTGGCCCAGGTCATCGGCAAGCAGCCGGAACCGCTCGCAGGCCTGCGCGAAGGCGTGGCGCTGCAGCGCCCGCAGCCCGAGGACATCGCCGACTGGGTGGCCGCCGCCGAGACCGGCAGCTTCGGCGTGCAAGCCCAGCAGCTGGTGCGCGAGATCGCCGCGCGCGAAGTCGAGCGCGCACGCGCCGGCCATCTGCCGACGGTGGACGTCGTTGCCCGGCGCGGAGTCAACAACGAACTGCAGCTGTCCGCCGGACGCAATGAGGTCACCAGCGTCGCTCTGCAGCTCAACGTGCCCCTGTTCGCGGGCGGGCGCGTGTCCTCGGTGTCGCGCGAGGCGGCGGCGCTGCGCATGAAGGCCGACGCCGACCTCGAGGACGCTCGCCGCAGCGCCGCGCTCGCCGCTCGCCAGTCGTGGCTGGGTGTCACCAGCGGCATGGCGCAGGTAAAGGCGCTCGAGGCCGCGCGCGTGTCGTCCACCTCGGCGCTGGATGCCAACAAGCTCGGTTACGAGGTGGGGGTGCGCATCAACATCGACGTCCTCAACGCCCAGACCCAGCTCGCCGACACCCTGCAGAAGCTCGCCCGCGCGCGCTATGACACGCTGCTCGCGCAGTTGCGCCTGAAGGCTGCGGCCGGCACCCTCGGCGAGGATGACGTGCTTGCCATCAACGCCCTGCTCGTGCCCTGAGCCTGGCGAACGGCCGCGTGCGGCGGACGCGCCGGCGGCAATGGAGACCGACAGGATGATGGAAGGTGCAGGATCTTCCCGGGCTGACCGCAGCGCAGCGCAGCCAGTCGCCGGCCGCGTGCCGCCCGCCTTTGTCGTCATCGCCGCCGGTATCGTCGCCGCCCTGCACATCGGCAAGATGCCGCCGGCAATTCCGGTGCTGCGCGACGCGCTCGGCGTCGGTCTCGTCGAGGCCGGCTTCCTGCTGTCGATGGTGCAGATGGCCGGGATGCTGAGCGGGGTGTTTATCGGTCTCGCCGCCGACAGCTTCGGCCTGCGTCGCAGCATGCTGATCGGTCAGCTCACGCTGGCGCTCGCCAGCTTCGCTGGAGCGTGGGCCACCCAGCCGGCCGAACTGCTGGTGCTGCGTGCAGTGGAGGGCTTCGGCTTCCTGCTTGTCGTGCTGCCGGTTCCGAGCCTGATCCGCCAGCTCGTGCCGGCGCGCAGGCTCGCGCTCCATCTCGGCCTGTGGGGGACCTACATGGCCACCGGCACCTCGTTGGTGCTGGCTGGCGGTCCGCTCGTCATGCATGTAATCGGCTGGCAGGGGTTGTGGGTGACGCTGGCGCTCGCTTCGGCAGCGGTGGCGGTGTGGCTGCAGCGCCGGGTGCCGTCCGACGACGAGCGCCGTGCGCCTCGCGCTGCAGTTGCCGTGCCCGCGGTGGCAGTCGCAACCGGGCGGTGGACGACGCGTTTGCGCGACACGCTCGGCAACTGGGGGCCGTGGCGGGTGGCGGTGACCTTTTCGGTGTACTCCAGCCAGTGGCTGGCGGTGATCGGGTTCCTGCCCGAGATCTATGCCCGCGCCGGGCTGTCGGGCCAGATTGCAGGGCTGCTGACCGCCTTCGCCTGCCTCGCCAACGTGACCGGCAACGTGGCGGCCGGGCAGTTGCTCCATCGGGGCGTGTGCGCGCGCCATCTGCTGTACACCGGATTCGGGGTCATGGCGCTGGCCGCCTTCGTCGCCTTCAACCCGCACACGGCCGATGCGCCGATCGTGCGCTATGTCGCAGTGGTGCTCTTTTCCGCAGTGGGCGGGCTGATCCCGGCGACCCTGTTCGCGCTCGCGGTGCATGTGGCGCCGAACGAGCACACCGTGTCGACGACCGTGGGCTGGATGCAGCAGTGCTCGTCCGCCGGGCAGTTCCTCGGCCCGCCGCTGGTGGCCTGGGTTGCCGGTCTCGCCGGTGGCTGGCAGTGGACCTGGGTGCTCACCGGCACGGCGTCGGCCGTGGGTTTGCTGCTTGCCAGCCAGGCGCGCTACCAGCGCCCCTGAGCCCCGGCCGCCTCCGGCTGTCCCGCTTCATCCTCACGACCGGCAAGGGAACTGCTGGCGCGTAAGGTTTTCCGAGTCTGGTACGACCAAGGCACATGCGCGGCGGGCCGGGTGTGTCCGCGCCTGCCGCTGCAGTCGACCCTCTACCCGCCCTTACCGATCGTCCGGCCGAGAACCCGCCCCATGCATGCCACGCTCCCGCTGCTCCAGTCCTCCGACTTCCCTCCCATCCGTCGTCAGGCGACGGCCACGTTGCAGGTCAATCTCGGCTATCGCTGCAACCAGTCCTGCGTGCACTGTCACGTGAATGCCGGCCCCGACCGCAGCGAGATGATGGCTCTGGACACCGTGGCGCTGATCCCGCAGGTGCTCGCCGCGCGCGGCATCGGCACCCTCGACCTGACCGGCGGCGCACCGGAACTGCATGCGGGCTTTCGTGACCTCGTGCGGGCCGCGCGTGCGCTCGGCGTCAAGGTGATCGACCGTTGCAACCTCACCATCCTGTTCGAGCCGGGGCAGGAGGGGCTGGCGGATTTTCTCGCCGAACACGAGATTGAGGTGGTGGCCTCGCTGCCCTGTTATTCGATGGATAACGTCGACCGCCAGCGCGGCAAGGGCGTGTTCGACAAGAGCATCGCCGCGCTGCAGCGGCTCAATGCACTCGGCTACGGCCATGAAGGCTCGGGCCGGGTGCTGAACCTGATCTACAACCCGCTGGGGGCGGTGCTGCCGCCTGCCCAGGCGGCGCTCGAGGCGGATTACAAGCGCGAGCTGGGGGTGCATTTCGGCATCGTCTTCAACCGCCTGTATGCGCTCGCCAACATGCCGATCCAGCGTTTCGGCTCGATGCTGATCTCGAAGGGGCTGTTCAACGGCTATCTCCGCCTGCTCAAGGACAATCACCGCGACGCCAACCTGGCACAGCTCATGTGCCGTTCGCTGATCAGTGTCGACTGGCTGGGGCGTCTCCACGACTGCGACTTCAACCAGCAACTCGATCTGCCGCTGGTGGACGGGGCCAGCGGCGAAGCCCGCCATCTGCGCGATTTGCTGCACGCCGATGTCGACGGTGCGCCGATCCGGGTCGCGGAGCACTGCTACGGGTGCACGGCCGGCAACGGCTCGAGCTGCGGTGGCGCCCTCGGCGCCTGATCAGGTGGCGCTGTCGGTGATCGTGCCGATGCTCGATGAGGCGGCGGAGCTGCCCGCCTTGCTGGCGCATCTCGCACATTGGCGCGCGCGCGGCTGCGAGGTGCTGCTGGTCGATGGCGGTAGCGTGGACAACTCGGCCGCGATGGCGCGCGCCGCGGGCTTCATGGTGGTGGACGGCGAGCGCGGCCGTGCGCGGCAGATGAATGCCGGGGCCGCGAACGCGTGCGGCGAGGTGCTGCTCTTCCTCCATGCCGATACGCAGTTGCCGGCGGAGGCCGATGTCGCGGTGGGCGCAGCGCTCGCCGACGGTCGTCGCGCGTGGGGGCGTTTCGACGTGCTCATCGCTGGGCGCCCGCCGATGCTGCGCGTGGTTGCGGCGCTGATGAACCTGCGCTCACGCCTGACCGGCATCGCCACCGGCGATCAGGCGATGTTCGTGCGGCGGGACGTGTTCGCGGCGGTGGGGGGCTTCCCGGTGCAGCCGCTCATGGAAGACGTCGAGCTCTCGCGCCGTCTGCTGCGTCGCTCGCGTCCGGCCTGCCTGCGCGTGCGGGCGACCACCTCCGGCCGGCGCTGGGAGCAGCGCGGGGTGTGGCGCACGATCGTGCTGATGTGGCGGCTGCGCTGGGCCTACTGGCGCGGCGTGCCGGCCGAAGTGCTGGCCGCGGCCTACCGATGAGCGGCGGCGCAAGGGACGCAGCGACGACCGCTTTTCCGGCACAATCGCTCGAAGCCCATCGAGAGGAGACCTGTCATGAACTTCCACCCCCCGCTGTTGTTCCTGCACGTCGTCGGCGTCGTCGTCTGGGTGGGCGGCATGTTCTTCGCCTACGTCTGCCTGCGCCCCGAGGCCGCCAGCCAGCTTGAGCCGCCGCCGCGGCTGCGCCTGTGGCGCGGCGTGCTGGCGCGCTTCTTCACCTGGGTATGGGTGGCGGTGGCCGCGGTGCTGGCGAGCGGGGTGGCGCTGCTCCTTCGCACTGGCTTCGCCGCGGCGCCGCTCTACCAGCACATCATGTTCCTGATGGGGCTGGTGATGATCGCGATCTACGTGTTCGTCTATTTCGTCCCCTACGCGGCCCTGAGCAAGGCGGTCGCGGCGGAGGAGTGGAAGGCGGGCGGCGCGGCGCTCGGGCGCATCCGGCAGCTGGTGGGGACGAACCTGACGCTCGGCTTCCTCACCATCGCCGTGGGCACGCTCGGGCGCTGGCTGGGCTGAGCGGCACAGGCCGTCGCGCGCGGCGTCGCGGATTACCCGCATAACCCTGTCCTCGCGCTTTGCCGTGCACGCCGGCGATGCAACAATCGCCGGGCATGTCTGCAGCCATCCACCCCCACCCGGAGATGACACGAATGAAGACCCCCCGTCTCGCCGCTGCAGTGTCGATTGCCACTGCCACCCTCACCACCCTGGCCGCCGGCCCCGCCGCCGCCGAAACCGTGCGCTGGGCGGCCGCGGGCGACGCGCTGACCATGGATCCGCACGCCCAGAACGAGGGGCCGACCCACGTCATGAACCACCAGGTCTACGACTCGCTGGTGTTCCGCGACCAGGCCATGAAGCTGGCGCCGCGGCTGGCCACTGCGTGGAAGATCACCGAGGACCCGAACGTCTGGGAGTTCAAGCTGCGCGAGGGCGTGAAGTACCACAACGGCAATGCCTTCACCGCCGACGACGTGGTGTTCTCGATCCAGCGCGCCAAGCACGAGAACTCCGACATGAAGGGCCTGCTGACCACCGTGGTCGAGGTCGTCAAGGTCGACGAGCACACCGTGCGCATGCGCACCGACGGCCCCAACCCGCTGCTGCCCAACAACCTCACCAACCTCTTTATCATGGACCGCGAGTGGTCCGAGGCGAACAAGGTCACCCTGCCGCAGAACTACAAGGCGGGCGACGAGACCTTCGCGGTGCGCAACGCCAACGGCACCGGCCCCTTCCGCCTCGCCAAGCGCGAGCCCGACGTGCGCACCGAGCTCGAGCGCAACGAGGACTACTGGGGCAAGGGGACCTTCCCGATGGAAGTGAGCAAGGTCGTGTTCACCCCGGTGCGCTCGGCCGCCACCCGCGTCGCCGCGCTGCTGTCGGGCGAGGTCGATTTCCTGCTCGATCCGCCGGTGCAGGACCTCGAGCGCCTGTCCGCGGCCAAGGGCATCGTGGTGCGCTCGGGCCCCGAGAACCGCACGATCTTCCTCGGCATGAATCAGGGGGCATCCGAATTGCGCAGCGCGGATGTCAAGGGCAGGAACCCCTTCGCGGACAAGCGTGTGCGCGAGGCGATGAACATCGCGATCAACCGCGAGGCGGTGAAGCGCGTGGTGATGCGCGGCCAGTCGGTGCCGGCCGGCATCGTCGCGCCGCCCTTCATCGACGGCTACGACAAGGCGATGGACGTGGTGCCGGCGCCCGACGTGGCGCGCGCGAAGGCGCTGCTCGCCGAGGCCGGCTACCCGAACGGCTTCGCGGTGACGCTGTCCTGCCCCAACGACCGCTACGTGAACGACGAGGCGATCTGCCAGGCGGTGACCGGCATGTTCGGCCAGATCGGCGTCAAGGCGCGGCTGGATGCGCGCCCCAAGAGCATCCACTTCGCCGAGCTGCCCAAGGGCGAGCTCGACCTCTACATGCTCGGCTGGGGCGTGCCGACCATGGACTCGCACTACGTCTTCCACTACCTCTACGAGACCAGGACCGACAAGGGCGGCTCGTGGAATGTGACCGGCTATTCGAACCCCAAGGTCGATGAGCGGATCGCAGCGATGACGCGCGAGATCGACCTCGACAAGCGCGCCGGCATGGTCGCCGAGACGTGGAGGGCGGTGCAGGACGACGTGGTCTATCTGCCGCTCCACCACCAGATGCTGAACTGGGCGATGAAGGACAACATCGACTTCCCGGTGCAGTCCGAGAATTATCCGTACTTCAAGCTGCTGAAGTACAGGAAGTAAGGCGGCGGAGCTCAGGGAGGGCACGGCGTGCGTGCGCAGACGGTGGCGCAAGGTGGGCGCCTCGGGGGTGTCGGGGCGGCGGCAGCCGCGAATCCCGCCCACCCGCGCTGCCGCCTTGCTCCCGACCCTCCGACGCCCGACGCCGCAAGCCCCAGCCCTCATCCCTCGCTGCCGACCCTC
>JBEOKH010000124.1:0-3385 GCA_040275625.1 Thauera sp.
CGCGCTGATCGCCCGCATCATGACCGTCTTCGACTACGCTTTTCTCGGCCTGCTCGCTTTCTCGGCGCTGATCGGCCTGTGGCGTGGCCTGGTCAGCGAGGTCATGGCCCTGATCGCCTGGGCGGCAGCGCTCTTTGCCGCATGGCGCTATAACGAACAGGCGGCCGAGGCATTTGCCGGCATGATCGTCGAGCCAATGTGGCGTCAGATCGCCGGCGGCGCCCTGGTGGTGGTCGGTGTGCTGATCCTCGCCGCGCTGCTGCGCTACTTGCTGCGCGAGTTGCTGCGCGCCGCCGGCCTGGGTGCAACCGACCGCTTCTTCGGTGCGCTGTTCGGCATCGCGCGCGGGCTGGCGGTTGCGCTCGTGGTGGTGCTGATCGGCGGGCTGGCCGGCGTGTCCAAGGAGCCGTGGTGGCGCGACGCGCTGTTCTCGGCGCCGCTGGAGTCGGCGGTGATCGCTGCCAAACCCTGGCTGCCTCCCGAGGTGGCCGACAAGATTCGATTCAGATAGGCCCAAACCCATGTGCGGAATTCTCGGTGTCGTCGCCACCTCCCCGGTCAACCAGCTGCTCTATGACGGCCTGCAGGTGCTGCAGCACCGCGGCCAGGATGCGGCCGGCATCGCCACGTCCGAGGGCGGGCGCTTTCACATGCACAAGGGCTCCGGCCTGGTGCGCGATGTGTTCCGCACCCGCAACATGCGCAACCTCGAGGGCAACTGGGGCATCGGCCATGTCCGCTATCCGACCGCCGGGTCGGCCTACAACGCCGCCGAGGCGCAGCCCTTCTACGTCAATTCGCCCTTCGGGCTGCTGCTCGCGCACAACGGCAACCTGACCAACTCGGAAGCGCTCAAGCGCGAGATGTTCCTGTCCGACCTGCGCCACATCAACACCAGCAGCGACTCTGAGGTCCTGCTCAACGTGCTGGCGCACGAGCTGCAGGCCGCCTGCAAGGGGCTCAAGCTCGACGAGGAGGCGATCTTCCGCGCCGTCGCCGGGGTGCACCGGCGCGTCCGCGGCGCCTACGCGGTGGTGGTGATGATTGCCGGCTACGGCCTGCTCGCCTTCCGCGACCCGTATGGCATCCGTCCGCTGGTGATCGGCCGCAACGACTGCGCCGCGGGCACCGAGTGGCTGGTGGCCTCGGAATCGGTGGCGCTCGATGTGCTCGGCTACCGCCTGCTGCGCGACGTCGCCCCCGGCGAGGCGGTGCTGGTCGACATTGCCGGCACCTTCCACAGCCGCCAGTGCGCGGCCAAGACGGTGCAGGCGCCGTGCATGTTCGAGTTCGTCTATCTGGCGCGGCCGGATTCGATCATCGACGGCGTGTCGGTGTACGAGTCGCGCATGAAGATGGGCGAGTTCCTCGCCGACAAGATGCGCCGCACCATGCCCAACCTGCACATCGACGTGGTGATCCCGATCCCCGACTCCAGCCGCCCGTCGGCGATGCAGATGGCCGATCGCCTGGACCTGCCTTACCGCGAAGGCTTCGTGAAGAACCGCTACATCGGCCGTACCTTCATCATGCCCGGCCAGTCCACGCGCAAGAAGTCGGTGCGCCAGAAGCTGAACACCATCCATCAGGAGTTCAAGGGCAAGAGCGTGCTGCTGGTCGACGACTCCATCGTGCGCGGCACCACCAGCAAGGAGATCGTCAGCATGGCGCGCGAGGCGGGCGCGTCGAAGGTGTACCTCGCCTCGGCAGCGCCTCCGGTGCGCTACGCCAACGTCTACGGCATCGACATGCCGACCCGTGGCGAGCTGATCGCCTCCGACCGCAGCGAAGAGGAGATCGCCCGCGAGATCGGCGCCGACGGCCTGATCTACCAGGACCTCGACGACCTCAAGGCCTCGGTGCGCGCACTCAACCCGTCGATCCACTTCTTCGAGACCTCGTGCTTCGACGGCCAGTACATCACCGGCGACATCACCGTCGAGTATCTCACCGGCGTCGAGAACCAGCGTGGCGCAGCCAAGGCAAGCAAGAACGACCACGACGATGCGGACGACTGCCAGCTCGACCTGAACCTCGCCTCGGATGGCGAGCGCTGAGCGTCTCCCCCACTGACCGAGTTAGCCATCACGACGATGAACAGCGCCCTTCCCCCCGACCTCCACTCCGACACCCTGGCCGTGCGCGCCGGCACCGAGCGCACCCAGTTCCGCGAGCACGGCGAGGCCATGTACCTCACCTCGAGCTTCGTCTTCGGCAGCGCCGCGCAGGCCGCCGCGTGCTTCTCGGGCGAGGAGGAGGGCTACGTCTACGCGCGCTTCTCCAACCCGACCGTGACCGCGATGCAGACCCGGCTCGCCGCGCTCGAAGGCGGCGAGGCCTGCATCGCCACCGCCTCCGGCATGTCGGCGATCTTGTCGCTGGCGATGGCGATCATGCAGGCGGGTGACCACGTGGTGGCGTCCAACGGCCTGTTCGGCGCCACCCAGCAGCTCTTCGGCGCCATCCTGTCGAAGTTCGGCATCACCACCACCTTCGTGCCGGCCACCGACCTCGACGCCTGGCGCGCCGCGATTACGCCGCGCACCAGGCTCTTCTTTACCGAGACGCCGTCGAACCCGCTCACCGAGGTCATCGACATCGCCGGCGTCGCGGCGATCGCGCGCGCGGCCGGGGTGATCTTCGCGGTCGACAACTGCTTCTGCACGCCGGCGCTGCAGCGCCCGCTCGAACTCGGCGCCGACGTCGTCGTGCATTCGGCCACCAAGTACCTCGACGGCCAGGGCCGGGTACTCGGCGGTGCGGTGGTCGGCAGCAAGGCGATCACCGACGAGGTCTTCAAGTTCCTGCGCACCGCCGGCCCCACGCTGTCGCCGTTCAACGCCTGGGTCATCCTCAAGGGCCTGGAGACGCTGCGCATCCGCATGGAGGCGCAGTCGGCGAGCGCGCTCGCGCTCGCGCGCTGGCTCGAGGGTCGGCCCGGTATCGCGCGGGTGTACTACCCCGGGCTCGAATCCCACCCCCAGCACGCGCTTGCGATGCGACAGCAAAAGAGCGGCGGCGCCATCGTCAGCTTCGATGTCACGGGCGGCCGCGAGGCAGCGTGGAAGGTGGTCGATGCGACCCGGCTGATCTCGATCACCGCCAACCTTGGCGACACCAAGAGCACCATCACCCACCCCGCGACCACCACCCACGGCCGCATCAGCGCCGAAGCGCGCGCCACCGCCGGTATCGGCGACGGCCTGCTGCGCATCGCCGTCGGGCTGGAAGACATCGACGACCTGAAGGCCGACCTCGCCCGCGGCCTGGTGGGCTGAGGAGCGGCCGTCGGGCCCACCCGACCGCAGCCGATACCGCGCAACCGTCGGGCCCGCCCCACCGCCGCCGATGCGCGATGTTTTCCATGCCCGCCTGACGCCGACCC
>JBEOKH010000125.1:0-8150 GCA_040275625.1 Thauera sp.
GGGGTCAGGCTCGCCACCCCGAACATACGAAGGGCGCTCCGCGGAGCGCCCTTCGCCTTTTGGCGCCCAGCTCCCAGCCCCCCGCGCCTCACGCAAGCAGCCTGTCCATCAGCATCATCAGCACGAAACCCGCGATCAGGCCGCCGGTGGCAAGCGTCTCGTGGCCGCGGCGGTGCGACTCGGGGATGATCTCGTGGCTGACCACAAACAGCATCGCACCCGCCGCGCCCGCCAGGCCCCAGGGCAGGAGGGCGGCCGACGCCGCGACCATCATCGACCCGGCGAGCGCAGCGATCGGTTCGATCAGGCCCGACACCGCGGCGACGCCAAACGCCAGCCAGCGTCCGTAACCCGCTGCGACCAGCGCGATCGCCACGATCAAGCCTTCGGGCACGTTCTGCAGCGAGATGCCGGTGGCGACGGCGTCGCCCGAGCCCGCGCCGCTGCCGTCGAGACCCGCCGCGACCCCGATCGCGAGCCCCTCCGGGATGTTATGCACGGCGATCGCGAACACGAACAGCCACACCGCCGTGGCGCTGCGCCGCCCATCGGGGACGTGGGTGTGCGGCAGGGTGCGGTCCATCGCGAGCAGGCCACCCGCACCTGACAGCACCGCGAGCCCGACCAGCAGGGCGGCACCCGTCTCCGAGCCGGTGTGGGCGAGCGCGGCGTCGAAGCCGGGCAGCAGCAGCGAGAACACGCTGGCGGCGAGCATCACGCCGGCGCCGAAGCCGAGAAGCAGGCCCTGCGTGCCGGCGCCGATCCGATGCACCACGAGCAGTGGCACTGCACCGAGCGCGGTCGCGGCGGCGGCCATCGCGCCGCCCGATAGCGCGCCGGACACCGCGAGGTCGAAGCCCTCGATGCTGCGCACGAGCTGGGCCACGAGCAGGGCGAGGCCGGTGATGGCGATCAGCCAGCCGCTCAGCATGCGCAAGGCGCCGGCCGGGCTGGCATGCTGGAAATGCAGGCGGGCGACCTTGTCGACCATGATGCGGGCCCTCCAATGACCTGAGGCGGCGAGGTCGCCTTGTCCGATAGGCTGAGTATCTGCGTTCGGATTCGATAGATCCAATTGAATACACCGTAAATTCCGATAGCGAATATGTATATTTCAGGCCTGCATGCTGGCCATTGCTGCAGTGCACTTCCGGTTCCGCGGGCTGGCCACTAGAATCCTCCTGTCCGTTCAAGGAGTCTCCCGATGACCCAGCCCGTTCGCCAGCAAGACGTCACACCCGCCCGCAAGGCCGAGATCCTCGCCGAGGCGCTGCCCTACATCAAACGCTTCTTCGACAAGACCATCGTCATTAAGTACGGCGGCAACGCGATGACCGATCCGCATCTCAAGGATTGTTTCGCGCGCGACGTGGTGCTGCTCAAGCTGGTGGGCCTGAACCCGGTAGTGGTGCACGGCGGCGGCCCGCAGATCGAGAACCTGCTCACCCGCATGGGCAAGAAGGGCGAGTTCATCCAGGGCATGCGGGTGACCGACGCCGAGACCATGGAGGTGGTCGAGATGGTGCTCGGTGGTCAGGTGAACAAGGAAATCGTGAACCTGATCAACAAGCACGGCGGCAAGGCGGTGGGCCTCACTGGCAAGGACGCCGGCTTCATCCGCGCCAAGAAGCTGCTGATGCAGAAGCACGGCGCGCCCGAGGGCGACCTCATCGACGTCGGCCAAGTGGGCGAGATCACCGGCATCGACCCCAGCCTGATCTCCTTCCTCGATCAGGGCGACTTCATCCCGGTGATCGCGCCGATCGGTGTGGGTGAGGAGGGCGAGACCTACAACATCAACGCCGACGTGGTCGCCGGCAAGCTCGCCGAGATCCTCCATGCCGAGAAGCTGGTGCTGCTCACCAACACCCCGGGCGTGCTCGACAAGGCGGGCAACCTGCTCACCGGGCTGACCCCGCGCCAGATCGACGACCTGGTGGCCGACGGTACGCTGTCGGGCGGCATGCTGCCCAAGATCGGCTCTGCGCTGGACGCGGCGCGCAACGGTGTGAAGTCGGTGCACATCATCGACGGCCGCGTCGAACACTGCCTGCTGCTCGAGATCCTGACCGACCACGGTGTCGGCACGATGATCAAGAGCAAGTAACACACCGCGCTCGCTTGAGCGCCGGACGTTCGCGCGTTCCGGCGCTCCTGCAACCCGCCGGGCGCCCTGCCTTCGCGTAGGCGCGGCGGCAGGCGCGAATTGCGGCGGCGGATTCTGGCGCGCGTTTACTCTATGGTGAGCCGCCTGGCCTGCACCTCGGCTTTCTTCGGCAGGCTCAGTTCGAGCACGCCGTCGTTGAACTTGGCGCTCGCGCTGGCTTCGTCGATCTCCTGGCCGAGCTGGAAGCTGCGCGAGACCTTGCCGAAGTAACGCTCTGTGCGCAGCACCTTCTCGCCATCCTTGACCTCCTTCTCCTGCTTGCGCTCGGCGCTGATCGACACCACCGGGCCGTCGATATGGACGTGGATGTCTTCTTTCTTCATGCCAGGCAGCTCGGCATGCACCTCGTAGCCCTGGGCGGTTTCCTTGACGTCGACCCGCATCTGCGGGGCGTCGGTGCCTGGGGTGGCGAGCTGCTGGCCACCGAAGTCGACCGGGCGCACGAAGAAGCCGCGGAAGAAGTCATCCAGCGGGTCGGTGCGACGGGTGAGAGGGGTGCTCATGTCGTTTCCTCCTTTGTCCGGGTTCTTGCCGGGGGATCCGGCTTCACCACCAATATAGGCGCGGAGGACGGTTTTTCAAGGGCTTGGCGTGCACGCAGCGACGACGGCTGCGCTACCCTCGTGGCTTCATTTGAACAAGTCCGGGAGGCGAGGCGGTGACGGACGAAACCACCAATGTGTGCCCGCGCTGTGGCGCGGCCTTCAGCTGCGGGATGCGCGCAGGCGAAGCGGAGTGCTGGTGCGCGGCGCTGCCGGCGGCGTTCGCGGTACCGGCCGAAGGCGCGGGGGCGTGCTACTGCCCGCGCTGCCTCGCCGGGCTCATTGAGGCGCGTCGGGCCGAGTCCCGCGAAGCGCTGGGATGAAGGCGTGGCCGAAGCCCACGCCTTCGGCGTGCCAGAAATCGCCCGCCTCGTCGAGGATCTCGCATAGCGTCGCGAAGGTTTCGGGCGCGGCCTCGCGCAGCGCATCGGCGTGGAGGAACTCGAGCCGGTACGCCGCGGCGGGCAGCCAGGAGAGGTCGCACAGGCAGTCGGAGAGCGCGTCCCAGTTGTGGCCGAACCACGCCGGGAAGCGCAGCGCGACCGCGATGCGTGCGAGCAGGTCGGCCTTGTCGGTGCAGCCGGCAAGCTCGATGCGGAGCGCCTGGGGCGGATGCGCGGCGGGCGCTTGCGAGGAGGGTCTCATGGGCGGGCGGGTCAGGGCAGCGAACGCAGCGGCGCGATCTCGCGGAAGCTGCTGTAGTGGTCGGCGGTGTAGTAGAACACCTCGGGCGGATCGCCGCCCGTGACGATGCGGCGCGCGCCGCGATCGCGCGCGCCGGGCGTCGGCACGGTGTACTCGCGGTAATAGCCGCGCGCCTTGCCAGGCAGCAGGCGTTCGCGGTTCTGGAAGGTGGTGCCGTCCTTGCGGTAGGGGTACGGGCCACCGCGCTGGATCAACGCCAGGGTTTCGAGCGCCTCGGCTGGCAGGCCGGCGTGCGAGGGATGGCTGAGGGACTGCGCGCCGCGCGCAGTGCCGGGTGCGTCCGGCGCGCTGCCCGGCGAGCAGCCGGGTAGCACCGCGGCGAGGGCAAGGAGCAGGAAGAGGCGCAGCAGGAAGGTGCGAAGCATGGCGGTGGTCAGGCCCGGCGGGTCCGGGTGATCGACAGGCGCTCGGGGCGGATGCCGTAGCGTTTCATCAGGTCGTGGCGGAACTCGGTGATCGCCGGCAGACGCGGATTGGCCGGTGCCAGGCGCTGGATGCGCTCGATCAGGTTGCGTGCCTGGGTGGCGAAGGCCTCGTTCCAGCCGCGATGCTCAATGTGGCGGAGCAGGGCGAGCGCGGCGTTGAACAGCACGTGAGGGTTGCCCGGCATCTTGCGTGCGGCGTTCATCATCTCGGCGACGGCGCCGTCGAAGTCGCCGGCGCGCGCTTTCTCTGCGCCGGCGCCGACCAGCGTCCTCACCTCGGCCTGGATCTGCTGCTCGACCTGCTCCGACAGCGCCTCGAAGCCGCGCGCCTTGAGCGAGGCACGTGTGCTGGCGAGGGTGCGGTCATCGGCGTGGGTGCGCATCAGGTCGGCGAGCAACTGCCGGCCTTCGTCCTCGAGCTGACGATCGTAGCAGAGCTCGAGGAGGTCCTTGCGCAGTCCGGGCGAGAGCTCGCGGATGCGCTCCGGGTTGCCGAGCGCGCGTCGCATCGCACCGCGCAGACCGTCACTGTTGTTGCGATGGCCCTCGATCAGCGCGCTGCCGACCGCCATGCACAGCTCGCCCTTGGGATGACGGGCCATGGCGCGTTCGAGGTCAGCGAGGGTGGCCTGCGCCTGGTCGAGGCGATCGCCGGCGAGCTGGGCCTGCAGCAGGCGGACATGGTCTTCCGGATCACGAAACTCGGAGTAGCTGCCGCGCTTGACCGCCTCGGCCAGGCTGCGCTCGGCGCGCACGGCGTCACCCGTCTGCAGTGCGAGCTCGCCGAGTCGGCGCAGGCGCGGCAGGCGGTAGGGCGAGCGCTCGCTCGCGCGCTGCAGGGCCTCGCAGGCTTCTGCGGGGCGGCCGGTCTCCTCGAGCACGCGCGCGAGCAGTTCATGGGCCTCGATGAAGCGCTCGTGGCGGGCGACCAGTTCGGCGAGCAGGTGCTCGGCCTCGACCCAGGCCTGGCGGACGACCAGCATGCGTGCCAGTCCCAGCGAAGCCCAGGGAATCGGACGTGCGGCGAGGATCTCGCGGTAGCGCGTCTCGGCCTCGTCGATCTGGCCGACCTGCGCGTGCAGTTCGGCCTGCAGGCGCATGAAGTCGGTCAGGTATTGCGGATGGCGGTCGCGCGCCTCGCGGCAGGCCTCGAGCGCACCCACCGGGTCGCCGATCTTCATCAGCTCCCAGACCGGCAGGAAGGCATCGCGCTTCTCGAATGCGCGCAGCAGGCGCACGCGCAGGCTCTCGGCGGTCAGTGGCTTGAGGATGTAATCGTTGGGCAGCAGCTCGCAGGCGCTGATCACGCGCTCGTAGTTGCGCTCGGCGGTGATCATCACGAACAGGGTGTCGAGCGGGATGATGCCGTGCTGGCGCAGGTCTTCGAGCAGGTGCTGGCCGTCCTGGCCTTCGCCCAGGTTGTACTCGCACAGCACGAGTTCAAAGCGCTGCGCGCGCAGACGGCGCATCGCCATCGTCGCCGATACGGCGAAATGCGGCGATTCGATGCCGATCGAGGTGAGCATTGTGCGCAACTGCGCGCGTACGCTGGCCTGACTCTCGACGACGAGGACCTCTATATCCTGGGGGAGAAGCATCGGAACGCCACTGTAAGCGCGCGGGCTGCGCGCCATGACCGAAGATTACGGCACGCAACCCCAATGCTGAAGCCCCCACCGCGAAGAATGACAAGCTTCGCTGCGGGGGCTCCGTCGTGGCTGCGGCTTCGGTCGCGAAACCGTCGTCAAGCGCGGGATGTCCATGGGCAAGCCCGCGCTCACCGCTATCTCAGCCGCGCTCGACCTCGACCTGGGTGTCGACCTTCTGGCGCAGGCGGATGTGCAGTTCGCGCAGTTGCTTCTCGTCCACGCCGCTCGGCGCGTCGGTGAGCAGGCACTGGGCGCGCTGGGTCTTGGGGAAGGCGATGACGTCGCGGATGGACTCGGCGCCGGTCATCATGGTGACGATGCGGTCGAGGCCGAAGGCCAGCCCGCCGTGCGGCGGCGCGCCGTACTTGAGCGCGTCGAGCAGGAAGCCGAACTTGGCCTGCTGCTCCTCGGGGCCGATGGCGAGCGCCTCGAACACGCGTGCCTGCACGTCGGCGCGGTGGATACGCACCGAGCCGCCGCCGATCTCCCAGCCGTTCAAGGCGAGGTCGTAGGCCTTGGCCAGGCACTCGCCCGGGTTGGATTCGAGCAGGTCGATGTGCTCGTCCTTCGGGCTGGTGAAGGGGTGGTGGCAGGCGGTCCAGCGCTTGTCGTCCTCGTCGTACTCGAACATCGGGAAGTCGACGACCCACAGCGGACGCCAGGCCTCGCCGGTCACGTAAGCCTTCTCGTGGCCGAGCTTGATGCGCAGCGCGCCCATCGCGTCGTTCACCACCTTGGTCTTGTCGGCGCCGAAGAAGATCAGGTCGCCCGACTGCGCGCCGGTGCGCTCGAGGATGGTGCGCAGCGCGGTTTCGTGCAGGTTCTTGACGATCGGCGACTGCAGGCCCTGCTCGTTGGGCTGGGTGACGTCGTTGACCTTGATGTAGGCCAGCCCCCTGGCGCCGTAGATGCCGACGAACTTGGTGTATTCGTCGATCTCGCCACGGGTGAGGGTGTTGCCGCCGGGCACGCGCATCGCGGCGACGCGGCCGCCCGAGGTGGCGGGGCCGCTGAAGACCTTGAAGGCGACGTCCCGCACCGCGTCGGTGACGTCGGTCAGTTCGAGGGTGACGCGCAGGTCCGGCTTGTCCGACCCATAGCGGCGCATCGCCTCGGCGTAGGTCATGCGCGGGAAGGGTGCGGGCAGCTCGACCGCCATCGCTTCCTTGAACACGTAGCGGATCATCTCCTCGACCAGGGCGGTGATCTCGTGCTCGTTCATGAACGAGGTCTCGAGGTCGACCTGGGTGAATTCGGGCTGGCGGTCGGCGCGCAGGTCCTCGTCACGGAAGCACTTGACGATCTGGTAGTAGCGGTCGTAACCGGCCACCATCAGCAGCTGCTTGAAGAGCTGCGGCGACTGCGGCAGGGCGAAGAACTGGCCCGGGTGCACGCGCGAGGGCACCAGGTAGTCGCGCGCGCCTTCGGGCGTGCTCTTGGTGAGCATCGGCGTCTCGACATCGATGAAGCCGGCGCCGTCAAGGAAGCGGCGGAAGGCCATCGTCGTCTTGTAGCGCAGCATCAGGTTCTTCTGCATCTGCGGGCGACGCAGGTCGATGACGCGGTTGGTCAGGCGCACGGTTTCGGAGAGGTTCTCGTCGTCGAGCTGGAACGGCGGCGTCACCGCGGCGTTGAGCACCTCGATGTCGTGGCACAGGATCTCGATCTCGCCCGAGGTGAGGTTGGCGTTTTCGGTGCCGGCCGGCCGGCGGCGCACCTTGCCGCTCATCTTGAGGACGAACTCGCTGCGCACCGACTCGGCGATCTTGAACGTCTCGGCACGATCGGGATCGCACACCACCTGCACCAGACCTTCGCGGTCGCGCAGGTCGATGAAGATGACGCCGCCGTGGTCGCGGCGACGATGCACCCAGCCGCTGATGGTGACGATCTGGTCGAGGTCGGCGGCGGTGACTTTGCCGCAGTAGTGAGTTCGCATGTCGGGTTCCGCAGGTTCGGGGGCGTGGCGCCCCGGGATTCAGGATTCGGGGTGGTCGTTTCGAGGGATGCGCGGGTGCTTCATTGCGCGGGCAGCGCCGGCACGGGTTCGAGCTTGCGCGACGGGGGCGCGACCACCCCCATCGAGATGATGTACTTGAGGGCTTCGTCCACGCTCATGTCGAGCTCGATGACCTCGCTGCGCCGCATCATCAGGAAGAAGCCCGAGGTCGGGTTCGGCGTGGTCGGCACATACACGCTGACGTAGTCGCCGCGCAGGTGCTCGGCCGCATCGCCGCCAGGCTCGCCGGTCTGGAAGGCGATGGTCCACACGCCCTCGCGCGGATACTGCACCAGCAGTGCCTTGCGGAACGCCTGTCCGCTGCTCGAGAACACTGTGTCGGAGACCTGCTTGACGCTGTAGTAGATCGACTTGACCACCGGGATGCGGGAGAGCAGGGCCTCCCACAGTTGCACGAGCTTCTGCCCGAGCACGTTGGCCGCGACCAGGCCGGTGAAGAACACCAGCAGCAGGCTGGCGACCACGCCGACGCCAGGGAGGTCGAAGCCGATGTAGCGGCTCGGCTGGTACTGCTCCGGCAGCCACAGCAGGATCGTGTCGAGCGTGCCGACGATCCAGGCGATCACCATGTAGGTGACCGCCAGCGGCAGCCAGATCAGCAGGCCGGTGATGAAGTATTTTTTCAAGTGGGGTTCCTGGCCG
>JBEOKH010000126.1:0-2312 GCA_040275625.1 Thauera sp.
CCGATCACGCCCGTCTTGGTGCCGAAGCTCTTGAAGATGGCGTTCTCGAGTTGGATCGTGTCGTCGAGGACGGAGAAGTCCTTGATCGTGTCGATGTTGGGGGTCGTGCTCGTGCCCAAAGCAGTGTCGAAGCGGAAGATGTCCTTTCCGGCGCCGCCGTAGAGGATGTCGTTCCCAGTGCCGCCGCGTAGCAGATCGTTGCCCGCATCCCCGTAGAGCGTGTCGTTACCGCCGCCGCCGATCACGGTGTCGTTGCCGTTGCCGCCGCGGATCAGGTTCGCGCTGCTGTTGCCAGTCAGGCTGTCGCTGTTGGCCGAGCCGGTCAGGCGCTCGAAGCCCGATATCGTGTCGGTGCCCGAGCCACCAGTGGTTTGTGCGCTGGTCGTGGCCAGGCTAACCTTTACGCCGGTGGTGCCGTTGGCCCCGTAGGCGTAGGAAAGGGTGTCGGTCCCGCTGCCGCCGGCCATGACGTTGCTGCCCTTGCCCGCGTAAATCACGTTGTTCAGGCCGTTGCCGGTGAGGTTGGCGGCGCCGGTGCTCATAATGCGGCCGTTCTCGACGAAGTTGCCCAGGGTGTAGGACGACAAGTAGCTGTAAACGCTATCTGTGCCGCCGGCGTCGGTTGTGCTGGAAGTCGTTGTGGTCTCGTAGACCCGATCACCGGTGTTATCGACGTAGTAGGTGTCGTTGCCGCTACCGCCAAGCATGGTGTCAGCGCCGGTTCCGCCATTGATTATCCTGAATCCGTGTTCGCTTAGCCGGAAATCCAGCCTAACGCATTGATGTAATTGTATAATTACGCATCCGAGCCTTTCACCCAACCGACCATGCCGCGCTTCGAAGTCAAGCAGTCCGCCAAGCTCAACCTGACGTCCTACTCGGGCTTGGCGCTGATCGGGCAGTGCTGCCAGGCGGCGCAGGTGGAGGCGGTGATCGACCCGAGGCTGCCGGTGTCGCAGGGCATGCGCACCTCGGACCTGGTCAAGTCGATGGTGGGGCTGCTGAGCCTGGGCAAGAGCGACTTCGAGGCGATCGAGCCGTTTCGCAGCGATCGCTTCTTCAAGGAGGCGCTCGGGCTTGCCAAGGTGCCCGGCAGCGTGTGGATGCGCCAGCGGCTCGATGCCCGCGCGGCCGAGCTGCGCGAGCTGACCGACGAGCTGAGCCTGCGCCTGCTCGAGCGCACCGAGGCGCCGATCACGGCGCATAAAGGTTACGTGTGCGCCGACATGGATACCTTCGTGATGGACAACTCCGACACCAAGAAGGAGGCGGTCAGCCGCACCTACCAGGGGGTCGACGGCTACACGCCGATCGCGCTCTACCTGGGCAACGAGGGCTGGAACCTCGGCCTGGAGCTGCGCGCGGGTTCGCACCACTCGGCGCTGGAGACCGAGTATTTCTTCGAGCGCGCGTTCCCGCGCCTGCGCCGGGTGTGCGCCGCCGATGCGAAGCTGTTGTGGCGGGCCGACAGCGGCTTCGACAGCGCGCGGCTGCTGTTCGCGCTGGCCGACGAGCGCGATCGCTGGGCCGAACTCGGGCGTTCGTTCGATTACCTCACCAAGTGGAACCCGCGCCGCCAGGACAAGACCGCCTGGGTGGATCGGGCCGAGGCCGCCGGTGCGTTCGAAGAAGTACGCGCGGGCAAACGGGTGGGACTGCTGGACCTGAAGATCGACCGTGCCTGGAAGAAGGCCAAGCGCACGCTGCGTCTGGTGGTGCGGGTGACCGAGCGCACCATCGACAAGAAGGGCCAGCACCTGCTGACCCCCGAGATCGAGATCGAAGGCTGGTGGACCAGCCTCGAAGTGGCGATGGCCGACGTGATCGAGCTCTACAAGCACCACGGCACGCACGAGCAGTTCCATTCCGAGATCAAGACCGACCTGGACCTCGAGCGCCTGCCCTCGGGCAAGTTCGACACCAACGACGCGGTCGTGCATCTGGCCGCGTTCGCCTACAACTGCCTGCGCTTGATCGGCCAACTCGGGCTGACCGGCGAGCTCTCGCCGATCCGTCACCCGGCCAAGCGCCGGCGCATCAAGACGGTGCTGCAGGAGGTGATGTACCGGGCGGCGAAGTTCGTCGAACACGCGCGCCGTCTGGTGCTGGACTTCGGGCGCGGCGTCGCCGCGCATGTGAAGGTGTTCACCACGGTGCAGGCGCGGCTGTGTGCGGTGGCTTCGCCGTGATGCGAATCCGGCGACCGAATTCTCCGAATCGAGGCCATTTCGCTGCGGCGGAAGGGCGACGGCCGCTCGGGAGCAGGAAAATGACGTAGCGCACCCGCCGTAAGCCCGGCTCGCCGGGGCTCC